>JACRLA010000196.1 GCA_016215145.1 Chloroflexota bacterium | reverse complement strand
TGCTCGTCTTGTTACTTGCCTCGGCGACAGGTATTGGCATCTATGCGGTAAACCAAATTTCCAATCTCAATGTTGACCTGCAGCAGATTGTGCAAGACCTCCCACGCCGCGCCGAAGAGATGTTGCGCAGCCGCTTCGAGTTGAGAGGGTACAGGGTAGACCTCAGCACGTTTGATTTTAATCCGCTCTATCGCCAATTGCTTACGGCGGCGCAACCGATGGCTTCACGCGCTGGAGGCATGATGGGCAGTTTGCTGTCGAGCGTGGGTTCGTTTTTTGGTTGGGCATCTATTGTGCTGGTCATCTCGTTTTACATCGTCAAAGACATGCCGCAATTGGGTGACGCTATTCATAGCATTGCCTCTGACCCCGGTTATCACCACGACGTACGGAGACTCTTGCGCGAACTCGATCAAATTTGGAACACCTTCTTGCGCGGACAAAGCACGCTGGCGTTGATCATGTTTGTTGAAACGTGGCTGGTACTCACACTTCTCGGCGCCAATTATTCCTTCGCGCTTGGGCTGTTTGCCGGTTTCATGGAATTTATTCCGTTCTTCGGACCCTACATCGTTTTAATTTTGGTGACACTCGTCGCCCTCTTCCAAACGACGAACTGGTTAGGTCTCACACCCTTCGCCTACGCCATCGTCGTGTTCGTTGTCCTCTACATCATTCAATCCATCGAGCTCTACGTCGTGGTGCCGCGCATCATCGGCGGCACACTCAAATTGCATCCGGCGATGATCATCATCGGCGCGCTCATGGGCGTCAGTATCGGCGGCATCTTGGGTGTGTTGCTCGCCGCGCCGGTTATGGCTTCACTGCGTTTGTTCGCGCGCTATACGTGGTGCAAACTGCTTGATCTCGATCCGTTCTCCGCCGATGAATCGCCGCCGAGATTGCCGCCGCCATCCCTCTTGTCCAAGTTATTCAAGCGCCCGTGATTCAATTTCGCTCGATGCGCCCCAGTGATCGTGAGGCGGTCACAACCTTGTGCGCGCAAGTTTGGGAGGGTCACGATTACATCCCGCAAGTATTCGACAATTGGTTGTCACACACGCACGGTCAATTCACGGCAGGAGTGGAAGCGGAAAAAGATCGCCTGATCTGTATTGGAAAACTGACGTGCATTACGGAAAAGGATTGGTGGATCGAGGGATTGCGCGTTGATCCGGCGTATCGCGGAAAAGGTGTGGGACGCCGCCTCCACGCTTATCACGTTGATCTGTGGCAGCAGCTTTCCCCGCCCGCATCTGCCCTGCGCCTTGTTACCGATTACGACAACCACATTATGCACCGCCTATGCCAAAGTTCCGGCTTTCGGCATTTGGGCGCGGTGCTGCCCTATCGCGCCGAAGCGCTTCACGCGCCTCATTCATTTCGCAAAAATGACAGGATAGATTTTTCTGTCGTTGAACGCTCACACTGTTATCAAACTCATCATCACCTTTATCAAACGCAAACTTTGTGGCGCTGGGCAGAGTTGACCCCACACGCGTTGAGTCAACGTGAGGTGTGGCTGTGGCGTGAGGGGCGGGGGTTGATCATTGTCGAAGCGGCGACGGCAGATAATCCGCTTAACGTTCCATGCGTCTTCGTAGATTTTGTCGGCGCGGCAGAGTCAGAGTTGGTTGAATGTCTAAAAGAGGCGCGGGGGTTGGCGGCGTCACTTAATCACTCCGAGATCGGGGTGGGCATCATGTCAAGTGATTCGATTTTGATCGAGGCGTTGATCGCTGCCGGTTATTCGCCCGCGTGGACTCAGGAGAGTTTATCTCTATACGAGCGGAGGAGATAGCCGCCGCCGACGAGGAGCAAAACAAGTCCGACCACGACTCCGGTGAGATCGCCTAGTAGACTGCTCACGGCTTCCCAGCGATCTGCAAAGACATACCCCATGCCGCCGAAAGCGATCACCCATAACGTCTCACCGGCGATGACCAGAGATAAGTAGTGTCCGGGTGAGTAGCGTGTGCTGCCCGCCAATAAGTTGATGGGCAGGGCAAAAGGGGTTAACAAAAATCGTGAAAGAAAAATTGCGGCGCCGCCCCAACGCTCAAAAGCCGTTTGAGATTGACTCCATAGACTTGTGTTTTGCACACGTTGTAAAATTACCGCCCCGCCGAATCGCGCCACAAGATAACTGCCGCTATCACCTAACACTGCGCCGCAAATGGCAAGCACCAACGCCGGTTGCCAGCCCAGCACGCCTTGCCGCGTAAACGCGCCCGCCGCGAGCAAGAGCATTGTGGCAGGTAGTGGCACTCCTATGGCGCTGATCAAGGTGGCTAAACCTAATGCCCATGCGCCGTAGGTCAGCATCCCGGTGAGGACGAGTTCATTCAAATTGATCATGAGGGCGTGGGAGTGGGACGATATTTCAGAATGACTTGCTCAACGGCTTGGCGGGCGGTTTGCGATTCGAGATTATATTTGCTGATTAATTGTTGTAAACTCAAACTCGCATTGCCTTCGGCGGGAACGCGCAGGGCGGCATACAATTCATTTTCTGGCACGTTATAGAGCTGGGCAATGTAGGGCATCGTCATCCAACCGCGCAGTGACTCGACGGCGAAGGTGCCGCTTTCGATCTTTTGCAAATACTCATATTGACGGTAAGCGCGTAAACCGAAGATGACCACTAAGATCAGCCCTAATATAAATACAATGAGTGGTAGCCAACGGCGTAGGCGCGTCCAGAGAGAGGGCGATGATGTCATGGGTGGCGTTGATTGATGTGTCACTGAGGAAACCAAGGTTGATTAACGCAAACACGGAGTGTCTTCAAGACACTCCGTGTTTGTTTTACGGTATACGTTTCACCGTTGACATTTGATCGAAATGGCTATCAAAGCTGAAAACATGATCCGTTTTGAGATGTTGACTCAATGCGAGCAACGCGCAATCTGTGTAAGACCATTCCTTGTCTGCATATTTCTGGAAAACTTCCCACGTCTCGCGTTCACCATCGGCGCCTAATGCCATCCACAAGTAAACAGGATTCGCGCGTAGTTCTCGTCCTACCTTGAGCGCAACCTCTGAACCAAAACGGCTTTTCAGAAGAGTCATGCTTTCAATGAATACGACATCGGCAAGCACAAAAGCGTTTTTTTGCTTCAGCCACGTTTTCAATAGGACTCGTGCCGCCTCATGGTTTTTATCTGCACGGACGACAAGACTGTAAATCGCGCTGGTATCAATCAGGGCTTGCCGCATGATCTATCTCCGCGCAGTTTTGCGTTTACGTGTTGGCTTGCGTTTGGGGGAAATCGCTTCGGCAAGATATAGTTCCGGCTTTTCACTAACCGCAATATTGTGGATCAACGGCTTTTCGTCATACACGATTCCCACCATATCCCACACAGAGTCGGCACTGGCACGTTGAGCGCGAAGTGCTTCTATCTCGCGCTGGACAATTTGCTTAATCACTTCCGTGATCTCTAGCCCATCGCGTTGGGCGCGTTGTGATAGAAATTGCACTTGCCATGATGGCAAAGAGATTTGTAGATGTTGCATGGGGACAGCCATAATTACCTTCTCCGACTTTCTAACAGTTTTTCATTTGACTTACGTTGATAATTATACAACTGCTGTCAGTTTGAAGGCGTTAGAGGCGAGACAGTGTTAGTTTAAAAATTTTTCTACAACGTTCTCGTCTGCCCGCCATCTACATCTATGATCGTCCCTTGGCAATACGCAGATTGAGGCGAAGCGAGAAACGCCACCGCTCGCGCGATCTCTTCTGGCTGACCGAAGCGCGCGATGCCTTGCGCTTGTGCCAAGCGTGTCGCCGCCTCTACTTCGTTTAGCTTTTGTTCCTCTGCCAGCTTTTTGATTC
>JACRLA010000195.1 GCA_016215145.1 Chloroflexota bacterium | reverse complement strand
CTTCGGATCGATCAATGCCATTTGCAATTTCGATTGACGATTCACGGCGGCGAGACTCACTAATAGAGTCCGCATCAATTCAGTTTTGCCCGAACCTGTCATACCCGCGACCAACACATGCGCCACATCCGGTGAGGGCAGGCGCAGAAGCAACGGGCGACCATCATCGGTGACACCGATGCAAGCGGCAACAGGTGGAATGACCGCGCCACCTTGAATCAATTTTTTCATCAACGGTAACAAGCGGATCGATTCGGCGTCGGGGCGCGGCACTTCGAGCGCGAGCGAATCGCCATCACGCGCCAATCGCACATCGGGTGCGCCGAGTGCCATGGCGATCTCTTCACTTAAATTGCGAATGCTGTTTAACTTTGCCGACGGCGCGGCAGTGAAGTGAAACCGAATCCAGCGCGGCGCAACCGCGCCGCCATGCACCCGCACCGGAATTTTGTGCGAGGCTAACACCGCTTCGATTCGATCTGATTGAAATTCTAAATACTCGCGAGTGATTGTGCTTGCCATGATCGGACTCCTTGTAGTGGATCATCCGAGCGCAAGCAATCTAAACGGAACTTGGGAAACGAGGAAAAGGTGATACGCGCGGAACAGGCTTTAATTTGGCTAGAATGTAACATAGAACGAGTGTTCTAGTCAAATTAAATTAAAACTTCCGAAGTTTGGTTTGCGGGCAAACAAAAAAGCCACCGTTAGACACGATGGCTTTTTGTGTGCGAGACCAAAACGAAATTATTTTTTCGCTTCGAGGGCGGCGAGTTTTTTCATCAAGCGACCCTTGCGGCGTGAGGCGTTGTTGGGATGAATCACGCCACGCGCTGCCGCTTTGTCGAGTTCGCTCACCGCTTTCATGATCGCCTCTTTGCTCTTCTGCGCGCGTTGGAGCGAATTCGTTTTTGTGCGGATTGAGTATTTGCCACAGTGCATCTCCTTATCAAACAACAACCCGCTCGCGCGGGCGTTTACTGAGCGAGATTTTACCTGACTTACGGAAGTTTGTAAATGATCGCGCTATCACCGAATCGATCACCACTGGATCGATCTGCAAACCCGACGAACAAGGTGATGCCGCCGTTTGGCAGTGGCGGCAGGGTGCGTGTGTCAACCACATACTCACCTTTCACCCAACCCGTTGTGGGGCGCGACCAATTTGCCGGGACCGAATCGGATTGAGCGATGATCTTCCCGGACGAATCTTCGACGTGAACATAAGCGATTAAATCTTGTTCGGGCGTGGCGAGTGCTTTCCATATTAACTCAATTTGATTCCCTTTGATGTTGTATCCGGCAAGTTCGATCACATCTTTGAATCGAATCGAAGTTTGGTTTTGAATCGCAGGCGCGGTGAAGGTGCGTTGAATCGGAATCACTTTGATCGGCGCGAGTTCGTAAGCGGAGTCAGGCGATTTTAAAATGAATCGGTATTGTGCCGAGTCGGTACTTGCAGGCACACGGGCTTTGGTTTGGAATCGCCAGATGTCGTTTTGTTGCCATTGAGAGGTTGGGTAGTAGAAAGATAAAAGGTTAAGAGATTGGAGATTAGAGATTGGAGATTCGGCGCGGAAGAAGAAGGTGAGGTAAACGTCGTCGCCGCCGCGCGCCGAGTCTCGATCCATGTTGTAGCCGAGTAAGGTGATCGCGCCGAAGCGATGATTCGCTTGATACTGCATTTTGATATTTGTTGCGGGCAACGATGGGCGCGTGACGCGAATCGATCCGAGCGAGACGTAAGGCGCGATGAATGCGCCCTCGTCGTTAACGACGCTGTTCGGTTCGAGTGTGGCGCGATTAAAAATGTTGACGCGCAATGGGTAGTCTCCGGGTGGCGTGCCATCAGGGATTTTGATTCGCCGCGCCCATTGGGCGTATTGACCCACGCCCCAATACTGCGTGCCGGGTGGTTCACGATGCCAACGCGGCACCCAGGCTTCGTCTCCATTAATGGCAAAGAATCCATCGGGAGTGATGAGATCGAATCGCGGGCGATATTCAATCGGCGTGTATTCACGCGGAGCAACATAAAGAATCACATCAAACTCTGAGCCCGATTCAATGCTTGATGGAAATTCAACTGATAAAACATTTAACCCACTGGCAAGTTTGGCGTTGATCGGTTTGCCGAGGGAGATCGTTTCGCCGTTGAAGGGGGAGAGGGTGATGGGAGTGAAGAGGCGGAGGAGGATGAGGGTGAAGGGGATGAGGACGAAGGTAATTGGTAATTGGTAATTGGAGATTGGAGATTGGAGATTGGAGATTGGGGAATGCGGAATGCGGAATGCGGATTGTAGATTGCGGATTGCGGAGAAGCGTGACGGAATACGGAATACGCAATACGCAATAATTACAACCAACGCGATCAACGTAATTGCATCTCCCATATTACGTATCGGCGTGTTGCCAAAGTTTATTTCGAGTTTGTGTGTGCCTGATGGAATGGTGAAGTTGATCAATCCGGTTTCGGGATGAGGGTTGAGGTTGAGAGGTTGATCATCGAGTGTGGCAGACCAGCCCGGAAAATAAAATTGGTTGAAGGTGAGTTGAGTTGATTCGGGTAATGAGATCGTGGCACGATAGTTTAAAGGGTAGGGGTTGGTGACGGTTAAATGCGCGGTTGGCGGCAGCCCCGTGAGAGGTTGAATCCGTTCTCCGCGAATGATCGCTTGCCCGAATGAATCATCTTGAGGAAAATTTTTTACCGTGGTCGGGAGAAATTCTCCTTTGGCTGATGTGCCGAGCGTGAAGGTGTCGAACTCGTATTGGATTGTGTCGGCGAGAGTCACTTCCTTGAACGGCGAGCAATAGCGCGGATACCACCACGAAAGATTTCCGAGCGCGGCAACGGTGATGACGATTCCGCTTAAGAGCCATTGTCGTTTGGGCAGCCAATACATAATCGCGCCACTTAAGATCGCGGCGCAGAGTGAGGCGATGCCGAGTAGCCTCCACGGAAATTGTATGAAGGGCATGAGGGGGACGGAATCCCAGAGAGGTTGAGAGAGGGAGAGGGTGAGGGAGGGGTAAATGATAAGAGAAAGTAAGAAGTAAAAAGTAATTAGTAATTGGGGATTAAGGGTTAGAGATTGGAGAT
>JACRLA010000129.1 GCA_016215145.1 Chloroflexota bacterium | reverse complement strand
TCTCAAAGGTAGGCAAGTAAACAAGTAAACAGGTAGCACGTTGCCTGTTTACCTATTTACGTGTTTACCTGTTTACGTTTTTCATCTTATAAACTTCCGTAATCCAATTTCCTTCGCAATCCCAAAATCGTTTCCGGACTCATCGCGCCAACCCCAGCGTGGCGACTCTTCGTTGTTGGAAGTAGATACAACGTAAGCAAACGCACCGCCCAAGCCGCCGACGTGTCTGAGCATACCATAATAGCGCGCGTATTGATTCGCCACAATAGTCTTGGATTGAACCGGATTGCCAAACTCGGTGATGAATAATAATTTATCGTGAAAGTATTGCCGATACAAGCGCCAGATGAATCCGCCTTCGGGCGCGGTCATCTCGTATTCGCTCGTCCAATAGGCGTGGACGCCGACCCAATCGGCGCGTGTCGCCGCCCCTGCCGCTTGAGCTAAAAACTGTTTAAGTTCCTGCCTCTGCCCACCAATCGCCGCACCCGGCGAGAGCCCGGGGAAACCATATTTTTTGTCGGGCCAACGTTGGCGAAACAAGCGCACCGTTTCATTAAACCAATTAGCAAACTCAACGCCGTTGTTCCAAGCCCCGCCCAAACCTTCAATGGTGAGGTTCGGTTCGTTATGCACTTCAACATATTGAATGTTTGGGTTCTCATCAAACATGCGTTGTAGATCGCTGGTGGTCTCGGCGACGAATTGCGCCGGGCTGATGTTGCGCGGGCGGTTGTCGTCGTGGAAGCGCATAATCGGCCGCAGCATGACGAACAAACCGGGGTTGAAACGATACATCGTCCGTACCGAAACGTGTGTAGCATGTGATGTTAATTTCACCGCTTCCATGCGCGAATCGCGCACGAGACGTACATCCGCTTCTTGCATCTCGCCATCGGAACGCCCATGCAAACCGATGAGGCAAATGTTGTAATTCCACAACGGACTCCAATCGAATTCAGTTTGAAATCCGAAGCGTAAGCCGTGATAGACGCGCACGTAAAGGAGTTCGGCTAACACTTCCGGAGTCGGCGCGACCAAAGTCTCTAAAATGAATCGTCGCGGGTTCTGTCTGAGGAACAGCCACAACTCTTCGTGCCAATCATCCGATTCAACAAGGGTGATGCGTTCAAAGTTCGGTTGCAGGGCAAGACGATGATCGTTGGAGATGTAGACGCCGGGGAACATCGCGGCGTATTCCGCCACTGCCGCGCCCCATATCGCCACGTCGGCTTTGGTTCTGCCGGGGACGAGGAAGAGTTGTTCAATGCGGGGTTCAGGCATAGCGAGGTGAACAAACCCTTCGGGTCTTAAAGACCCGAAGGGTTTAAGCAAAACCTAATCCGCGCTCTTTGAGCGAGATAAAACGATTCTGCCCGATGATAATGTGATCATGCACAGAGACATCCAGCAATTTACCGGCTTCACACATCATGCGCGTCACGGCGACATCGTCGGGCGAGGGTGAGGGGTCGCCGCTTGGATGGTTATGCACGACGATCACGCTCGCCGCATTTTGTTTAATCGCCTCACGAAAAATTTCGCCGACGCGAATCATGGAGGTGTTGAGCGAGCCGCGATAAATAGTTTGCGTGCCAATTAAACGATTGCGGACATCGAGCAATGCGATACGCACTTCTTCTTGATCGAGCGCGCGCATTTCATACATAAACAGATTCGCCGCGTCGGCCGGAGAGGTGATAAGCGGCCGCTCATTGGGCGTGGCGGCAGCCAACCGCCTCCCCAGTTCCACCGCCGATTTAAGTTGCGCCGCCTTTGCCGGTCCAATCCCTTTAACTTTGCATAAATCAGCGTAAGACATTTTGAGCAAACCGATCAACCCATCATTCTGCGCCAAAAGTTTTTCGCTTAACCGAATCACGTTCTCGCCTTCGATGCCCACGCGCAAAATGATCGCCAACAGTTCGGCGTTGTTCAACGCTTCCGCGCCCGCCTGCGCCAGCCGCTCGCGCGGACGATCTTCGTTTGCCATGTCGCTGATGCGCGGGGTGAAGGTCGGTTCGTCTTCGTTCATGTTTGAGATTATAATCGCGGTGATGAGTAATTGGTAATTAGTAAATGGTCTGAAACTTGCAATTACTAATTACCAATCTCCAATTACAAACTATGCCCTTTGACTTATCTTCTATCCTATTCTACGTAAGAGTCGCCATCGCGCTACTCGGGGCGTTCATCGCCGCGCTGTGGTTGGCACTGATCATCTGGACGTTCCGCGATATGCGCTCACGCTCGCGCGATCCGTTGGCGCAGGTGATGGCGGCGCTGGTAGTGGCGGTATTAAACATCCCAGGTTTCATCATCTATTTAATTTTGCGCCCATCACAAACCATTGCTCAAGCCTACGAACAATCACTTGAAGAAGAAGCCTTGCTACAACAAATCGAAGAGCGGTTGGTATGCCCCGGTTGCAGCCGCGCCACCAAAGCCGAGTGGCGCATTTGCCCGCACTGCCAAACCGCGTTGAAAAAAGTTTGCAAACAATGTGGCGCGTTGATCGAGTTGAACTGGAATGTGTGCGCTTCGTGCGGCACCACCGCGCCGGGCAAAGAGGGGAAACTTGAGGAAGTGGAAGAAGAGGAATAGAGATTTGGGATTAGAGATTTGCTATGGGTAGAAAGCCTGCGAAGAACGTCCCGTGGTACAAGCAGTTTAGGCACTGGAACAACGAGAGCCAGAGATATATTGCCGCTTATAAACGAATACCAAAGGACTCTGCCTTGCAAGCAGAAATTAGAGGCTACGGAAAACTGTGTAGCATGAGATTGGTTTTTGAGAGCAACTTGCTCGAAAATGCCGGTCTATCGGAGGGTGAAACGAGAAAGGTGTTGGAAGATTTTCCAGAAGTGAACAGGTACGACGCTTTTCACAAGGTAGGGTCGTTGCTTGAATCAGTTCTTAACCCAAGACAAATTAGTTTTGAACAGGTTAGCCATGCGTTTAAGGAACAAGGAATATCCTTTGACAAATCTACTCCCCGGTTGATCTTTGGCAAGAAATCACGCCAGACGCTTGAAGTGATTCAACATTACCAAGCCTTACTATTAGCAGAAGAATTTACGCTGAGCTTTAACATGCAACTCACTCTTTATTATCTTTCGCAAATAATCCGAAAGCAGTTTCCGGATCGAAGCGATGCAGAACAAAAATGGAGAGAATACCTGAGGCTCATTAATGAAAAGGAAAATATCTCCTCTGATATCACAGACCCTTTGTTAATCACCGAGGAAGTAATTAGAAACGTTCACAAAGAAATTGGGGAGGGGTTGCTCAAGGATAGTCAGGTGCCTGCGGGAGAATATCGAGATGATGTGCGACATATTACCGGGACCGAGATCGTTTTGCCGTCCCCTGAACTGATACCAAGCGCAATGACCGCCTATACAAAAAGATCAAACGCTTCTCTAAAAGATGCTCTTGTTGCCCCAGAGAAACGGATGCTCACCGCCGCGAAGATTTCATATGAGTTTGCGCGAATCCACCCCTTCCCCGATTTCAATGGGCGAGTCTCGCGATTAATTTTGATGATGATCTTGCGAACTTTCGGAGTGCCTTTTCCCGTCACTCTTAAAGGGAACAAAAAACATAAGAAGTGGTATAACGATGCTCTCAAACGCGCGAACAAAGATGATTTGTTCGCTTACGCCACATTGATTGCTATGCGCGTGGTTGAGTCGTTTCAGGAAGTGGACGAAAATATCAAAAAAGCAGGATTGCCATCTATACTGTCTTTTTATCCAAAAGATCAAGAAACGCCTTCTTCATAAAATAAGTCCGAGTCTCTTGCGAGAATTCGGACTTATTTTTTTCTAACATCCAACTTCCAACGTCCAGATTCTTATTACGGTTTACAGTTCGAATACGTCAGGTTGTAGTTCGGCGATGTCGCCGATTTGCCTTGACTGTTGGTGGCAGTGATGGAGTAGGTCAGTGTGCCTGTCGGAGTCGTTGGCACTTCTTGCCCACCGCGCAAAGTCTTCGACCACAAGTTGTTCGTGGTGTTACTCATCGTTTGCGTTTGCGTTGCGCCTATACCTACTCGATACGAAATGATGACGCGAGTCATGCTTACCGAATCGTTCACGGCGATATTGATCGTCACTTCGGTGGAACCGCAACCGGCGATGTTATAGAACAAGGTGCGCGAAGCAGACGGCGAGCCAAATGTGGGACCGGTTGAGACAGGCGGCGCAACAGTGGTTGGCACGGAGCGAGTGGGTGTGTTCGTCGGCGGGCGCGTGGGCAACTGCGGTGTATTCGTAGAGGTATTCGTCGGCGGGCGCGTGACAATGGCGGGTGTATTCGTCCGTGTCACTACAGTCGAAGTGATCACGCGCGTAGGCGGAGTCACCGTTATAGTGGTAGGTCTCGCCGGAATCGTCGGCGTCACCGTGACCACTTCGCCAACGGTCACGGCAGCGGTTGCCGAATCTCCCCAGTCGCCACCATTGCTTTGGGCGCGGACACTTAACCGATATTCGCCCGGTGCAGGCGGACTCCATTTTTGGGTGATGAATACGAAATCGCTTTTGGTATCCGGTGAAGGGTCGGTGCGTAGGGCAGAACCATTCACACTGAGTTCAATTTGCTTCACACCCGATGGATGATAGAAGTGAGAGGTGACATCCACTGGTCATTATCGTCATGCAATTCTTCATCGGTCAGCCAAACAAAACCAAGAGATTTTTTGCCTTGCTGTAAATTCTTTTTGATGAGCGGAGTCACGTCAATGCTGTTTTTAAGATTGGGGGCATTAGCAACTTCACTTGTCCATAAATCTTCTATGACAAATTTATAATGAGCCGAAGACGGACCTAAATAATCTATCCCGTCTTCTTGATTCTTACCAAGGGTATAGTGATACGTCGCTATCACTTTTGTGCAAGAAACGTTGGATGTGTAGTCAACTCCAATCCTGCCCAGCCAACCGCTGTCTGTGCCCAATTTGCCCATGCTGCCGCCGGAGATGAAGTGAAGAGTTGCCTGCTCGATTTCTGGTGGCACATCGGTCAAAGGAAATTTCACAGCCCCTTCAAACCAAGCAGTATTGTGCTTATCACAGACAAGCCCCAACGCTTTACGTGTATACATCACAACAAAACTATCTAGCACCTTCTGATCACTACTACGAAGAACAAAGTGTTTTTTAGGAAGGGGGCAAGCGGAGTTGTAATTCTGCTTACTATTAACTTCCAGTAATGTCCTTTGCGCTGAAGGCTTGAGCGTCAGTTTGTCTGGCACAGGCGGCTTGATACATACCGTATTGCTCGCCGCTGATTCCATATAACCTTTGTAAGCCCGTACATAAAAACAATTTTCATTGCCTGACCCCATAAACATTTTAAATGTCGCGCTGCCATTCGATTCGATAGGCGCACCATAAATGTTGTAAATGCGGAAGCCATCAATATCGCTAATGTAAGGACAAGGTTTGGGCGCTTCGCCAGCAGGTTGAGGAAAGCACGATTGCTTAGTCCAATCCCACACCAACACCGGCACGTTAATTTGAAACGCCGCTTCACACCACTTGCTCACATAGGGATCATTGGTGGCGGTCGCACACTCTGCCGCGTTCTTCGTCTCGCGCAAATTAAACGGCGTGGCGATATTCTTGTTCGTTTCTGTTTGTGGCTTCAAATCCGAAGCGACGCAACCCGATTTGCTCTTCTTCGATTCCAACGAACCCTTGAACGCCGTCACCACATAACACTTGCCCGACCCGATGCCAACCACGGAGGACATTAATTGCGCGCCTTGCAAATTTTTCACCAACGCGCCTTCGTTGTTATAAATTTTGAAACCTTCAATGTCATTCACATACGGACATTCTTGCGCTGGTTGACCTGCCGCCGGTGGAAAGCACGAAACCTGATTCCAATTCCACAGCACAACATTTTGATTGTTCGGTTGATCGGATTCGGCTGAGACGCCAAACGGCGCCGGGATGACCTGCTTTGACGGGGTTGCCGCCAACTGCGTGGCAAGCGGGATCGTCAATAGAGGCATACTCGGCGGCGCAACAATTAAATTGGCATTGAAGGTAAACGCTAAGCCCTTGAGCGTTATAGCTCCCGTTTGTTTGGCTTTGATGATTTGAATCCCTTTGCCCAAACTCTTTAACGCCCCGCCCTTCCAGCCCCAACATTCCATCTCAAGTGTGACATCGGCTTGCGGCGAAGTGAACTCGCCCAAGTGTTGGCTTAGATCGAATTTTGTGTTGGGCGAACTCAAAAATAGATTCGGGTCATTGGGTAAACGCTTCCAAGGAAGATCATCAAGCGAGGTGTAGCAATAAAGTTCTTCGACTTGTTCGTTAATCACTAAGGTCGGTTCTTTAAATTTTGATTTAGCTGGTACAGGATTGGCACACTTGGTATCGGCGATATTGGCAATGACCATATCACTCGGCGACTCGCCGCCAGAGTTAAACGCGGCAACGTAATATTGCGTCGAACCAAGCGGACTCGACTCGATGACATACTTCAACGGCGACGTATCATTATTAACATCAAACACAGCGATACGCTTGAAGGCATTTTCGTTTCCTTTAAGTTGATACAAAAAGAATCCGTTTTCGTTATTCGCTTTATCGCTAATAAAAATGTTCGTCTTGCATCCGTCTACGCTTGCCGCCACTTCGGGCGCGAGAGAAGCTTTGGGCGTGCCAAATAAATTACCCAACGCAAACAAAGCAGGATTCGGCGGCGCGGGCAGAATCAGTTTGGGATTGCCACTCGGCGGCACAGGAGAAGCAGGCAGTGGCGGCAACAGCGCGGGTGGTTGGGCAATATCAGCGGACGGAATCCCGATAGGGATATTAATTTCTTGATCGGGTTTAAGAATCTGTTTGGGATCGATCTTGGGGTTGAGCAGTACGAGATGATCCAACGGCACATCGTAATCTTGAGAAAGCGATTCAAGTGTATCGCTGATGGTAGCACTCACCGTTAAGTCAACGACTACGCTGGGCGAGGAGGCGCGCACCCGCACCGCGCTGGAGGTGGCGATGTGTCCACTTTGATCAATGGCGCGCACCACGAGCGAGTAGTCGCCCTCGGCAAACGGTTGCCAGGCAAAGTCGGTGTCAAATTGTTTAGAGGGTGAGGCGTTGGTTTTGGAATCAACCGGCAGCCCGTTGACCCACAGCTGCAAGGTGGTGACGGCATCCGTTCCAAAACTGGTGGTGCGAATCTTGGTGGGCGATTCTAAAGCCACATCGCTTTGATCAAACGGCGATTGTATCCGCGCCAGCAATGCGGGGGACGAGGGAATCTGAGCGACCACTGGCGGCAGGCGCAAGACAAAAAACGCGCCCAAGCCAACCAGTAAAACAAAAACTGTTGCCCCGATTAGAAACAATTTTTTCATCATTTGCTCTCCTCCAGAATAATCGGGTAATTTTACTTCAAATACTCCCGTTGGGTTATTAAAACGGAGAGTTCAGGACAAATAATGCTTGGCTTGACTCTCTCACTGTGTCAAGGTTTATACTGGCACCATGTTCAAGATAGGCGAGTTCTCAAAATTGGGGCAAGTGTCCACGCGCATGTTGCGCCATTACGATCAATTGGGTTTGCTCAAACCCAGCCAAACCGATACGTTCACCAGCTATCGTTACTACACCATTGACCAACTAGCGCGATTGAATCGAATCGTGGCGTTGAAAGAACTTGGCTTTTCGTTAGAACAAGTATCGCAACTATTAGAGAAGGAAGGCGATCTCTCCGCCGAAAAATTGCGCGGTATGTTGACTCTGCGCCGCGCCGAGATCGAGCATGAGATACAAGACAAGCAAGTGCAACTCACCGAAGTTGAATCGCGTCTGCGCCAGATCGAGCAAGAGGGGCAGCCTTCGCCGTACGAGATCGTTATCAAATCTTTGCAACCACAAGCAGTCGCTTCTATTCGACAGATAGTGCCCACTCTGGGCGAGATGGGCTTCTTCTGCCAGAAGCTATACGGCGGGTTGTATGCCTCACTGGAACGACACGGCATCACCCCGCTCCAACCGGAGATCACGCTGTATCACAATGATGAATATCAAGAGCATGATCTCGATGTGGAAGTTGCGCTGCCGATTCAACCGAAGACGCTCCGCCAACCGCCGCGCAGCGATGATCTCACCTTCCGCGAATTGCCCAGCGCGGAGATCGCCGCCTTGATCTACGAAGGTTCTTTTGATGAAATGTCGTCCGCCGTTCTGGCGCTACTCACTTACATTGACACACACCATCATGTATTGGCGGGTCCTCTGCGCGAACTCCACCTCTCGGGTCCGGCACACGACGAACAGGGACGTGTGCAAAAACAACTTGTGATTGAACTGCAAGCCCCCGTCCGTAAAATTGAACAGCCAGATATTTGATACGAAATTTTTTATATATAGAAAGCAAAGTAACAAATGAAAAAGGAAAAAGAGAAAAGTAGGGCGAGCAGGGCATCAGCCCTAGAAGACTCTATCCTAATAGAAAAACCTTCTCAAAATGTTTTTCAGGCATTAGTCAACCCTGATAGCATTGATAAAATTTCTCGGAACATAGTTAATGTCCAACTAGCAACACGGGGTCTTCTCGCCAGAGGGTCTAGTTTTACAAGAATTTTGTATAGCCACGGCATACCAAATTTTCAGACGGTAACAGTTGAAGAGTTTGAACTTGATAGGCTATTGACCACAACGACCACGCTGGTCGGGTTTGATGTAACTTATCGTTATGTGCTGACATCCACTCCAGATGGAAAAACTCTACTCTCACTTAAGAAGGATGGACAGAGGGGCTGGATTATTTTCAAACCCCTTTTAATCCATCTACTAACACGCCCAGAACATGATGGAGATCACCTCAGGCGAATCAAACAGTTAGTCGAATCATCGCCTTAATGGGTTTACCACAATTGACGCGCGCAGTTTTTGCCTCTTGACTTTAACACTGTGTCAACGTGTATCGTGAGTACAACTTAAATTTCAGGAGAAATAAAATGAGCAACGAGTTACATATAGTTTTTGGCGCCGGTCCGTTGGGGCGCTCGGTAGTTAATGAATTAGCCAAACAGGGTAAACGCACGCGCGTGATCACGCGCAGCGGAAAAATGCCTGACGCGCCTGCCAAGGTTGAAGTGATCAGCGGCGACGCTTACGATTCAAACAATGTGCGCGAACTGACGAAAGAGGCGAGTGTTGTTTATCAATGCGCCCAACCGGGATACACCCAATGGGTTGAAAATTTCCCGCCGCTGCAAAAAGCGATCATCGAAGGGGTTGCCGCCAACCGCGCCAAACTCATCATCGGCGAAAACCTGTATATGTACGGCGACACCGACGGCGCGCCCTTGATCGAAACTCTGCCCTACGCCGCGCACACACGCAAAGGCAAAGTGCGGGCGCAAATGGCAGAGGCGGCACTCGCCGCGCATCAAAGCGGCAAGGTCAGAGTCGCTATCGCGCGCGGCAGTGATTTTTTTGGCAGTTATGCAACAGGTTCAGCCTTCGGCGAGCGGTTGTTTTATCCGGCCATCGCTGGCAAGGCGGCATCACTCACCGGCAACGCCGACCTGCCGCACACAGCAACTTTCATTGACGATTTTGGCAAAGCACTGGTGATCTTAGGTGAGCGCGACGAAGCGTTGGGGCAGGCGTGGCACGTCCCGAACGATCAGCCACAAATCACACAACGACAATTTGCGAATATGGTTTTTGAAGAATTGAAACTCGCGCCCAAAGTGTCGAGCATGAGTCGCTTGATGATCATGATCGGCGGATTGTTCATCCCCGACGCGCGTGAGGTGGTAGAGATGATGTATGAATTTGAAAGACCGTTCGTGGTAGACAGTAGCAAATTTGAAAAGGCTTTTGGCATGAAGCCCACCCCCATCCGCGAAGCGATTCGCCAAACGGTGGCGTGGTATAAGGCGAACCCGCCGCGATAGAACCAAGCCATAGATTTTGAAAACGGTGAACGCAGATTAGAAATTTCGCCCTACACGAAACAAAAAAGCGAGACGGCTCACGCCGTCTCGCTTCAATCTTTAATTC
>JACRLA010000268.1 GCA_016215145.1 Chloroflexota bacterium | reverse complement strand
TTGAGCGAGACGTGAGAGGGGAGATTCGCGGCGGCGATCTCGTCTAACGCGTGCAAATAATCATCCGTTGCACGAGCCGCCTCTGTTGCTGTGGAGACATTCTCGCCAAGATGATCCATCGTGGTCAGCATCTTCTTGGCGCGCAGCTCGCGCATGACGCGGATCGCGTCTTCGATTTTTTCGCCGGCCACAAAACGAGCAGACACGGTACGCGCCACCGGAAAATGTGTGACGATGGCGCGCATGATTTTAGAATGTGAGAGGTAGAGAAGAAGTTCGCGGAGCATGTTAGGAAGTTAGAAGTTCAAAGTGGGAAGTGCGAAGTGGAGAGTTTGGTGATTAACTTGCTTTGCTCAAGTTTTCACTGATCATCTCGGCGTCAACTCGCATCCGTTGAAAAACTTCGGCAGGCACATTTAAGTTGTAAACGTCAATCCGTTTGTTGATCTCGACAACGCGGGTGCGGAAGTTTGCAGTGGCGGCATCCCAATTGGAACGGGCGTAAGGTGCGGCAACAGCGACGCGGTAGTCATCGTAGGCGCGCGCCAAATCCGTTTGCATGATTTTAATCGCCGCTTCAATCTCGTTGCGCTCATCTATCCACGGCAATTTATAACCGGCGTCGTGCAACACTTTGTGCGCCAAACGCTTCTCGGGGTCTTCGTGCGGATTCGGATCGAGATTGAGCGGTTTGCCTTTACCGGGCAGATCGTCAAACTGCCCTTTGCGCATCGCCTCTTCAATAATTTTGTCGAGCCAGTCAGACACGCCAGCCTCTTGAGATTACTTAGTTTCAACTTCAGGCGGCGTATCGCCGCGCACGATCCACAAGAACGGCAACGCCTTAACGATTTTGACCCCTCGATACTCGCCATTCAAAGAATCAAAATGAGGATCATAAGTCACGAGATAATCTGCTCCACCTACAACCGCACATGCCAAAACCACATCATCATCCGCGTCAGATAACACACGTTCTATCGAGTCGGGCGGAATCTCAATCCATTCCGCATAACGAGTCAGCGGAGCCAACAAACGCGCAATAGTTGCCACAGTTACCTCTCGTTCGACCAGCTTTTCAATAAGCTCATCACTCAACGGATTGCAGATCACCAAACCAAATTCGTCCTCTGCCCAACGCTCAAGTAATTCACGCGTCGGGCTCTCGGGATTACGAGTTAATACAGCAGAGACAAATACGTTTGTATCAAATACGGCACGCAATTTTTTATTAGTCACGCTCCCACTCCCCGTCAAGTGCAGTGCCTTTCGCTATTGCCTCAGTACGAATCTGCTCAACAGTTTCTCGAAAGCGATTCATGATTTCTTTGCGCGAAAGATTTGCGGTTTCAGCAGCGATGCGATTCGCTTCAGCGTGAATTTCCGCGACCGTTAACTTAGGCAACCCTTCTTTCTCGCGTTGCTTAATCTTTCCTACAAACTCAAGCACCGTGAGCATATCTTTTTCTGGCAAGCTCACTACTTCAAGAATCGTTTTCCGAACTAAGTCTTGCGGAGGAAGAACTTGAACTGTCATGGCAACTATTCTCCTTTGATTCAATTTTATCACCATCGCCCTTGCGCGCGATCATGATTCTGAAAAATCTGCATCGGCTGTTTGCCCCACGTTCTCGATTCGAAAACCACTTCTTCAAAATTCCCATTCGTATAACGGTTGATCACCCGTCGCCAAAAATGTTGCGCGGGCGTGTTTTGCGGAATCTCCGTCACTTCCCATGTACCGCCATACAGATCGAAGACGTAATTGGCAAGATGCGCGCCGAGCCCGCGCCGACGGTATTTGCGCGCGATGAAAAACTCGTCAACGGAAAAATGAACGTCGTCGGGATACGGTCTCGCTTCGTTGAACAACGAACCTTTAACCACCCAAACGAATCCCGCCCATTGCTCATCTACTTTCATTAGATACGCTCGCCAATTCGGATCATCCCAATAACGCGCCATGAAACGCGATGGCGTGAAGCGACCTTCGTCATTCACATCTTCAGCAGCAAACTCGCTAAAGTCGTAGCAATAGAATTCAAATAAGTTGCGAAGCACAACGTCATGCTGCGGGGCGGCGCGAAAAATTTCAATCATGGTGATTGATTCTAAACGCAATTCGTTGCTTGACAAACACTTAAATTCACCCTACACTGTTCCTTACTGGTATAGACCAGTAGCCCGGAGATGAGACGTTGAAACTGCACCGCGAAGCCCCCGACCCGCTCTATCTCCAACTCAAGGCGTCCATCGTCTCCGACATCACCTCGAGACGCTACAACACCAACCAACGTCTCCCGTCGGAGCGTGAACTGGCGTTGCGTTTCAAAGTGAGCCGCATGACGGTGCGCCAAGCGTTATTGGAGTTGGCACGCGAAGGCACGATCTATACCCGCACCGGAAAAGGCACCTTTGTCGCCGAGCCGAAGATCGATCAACAGCTGCGCGCCCTCACCGGTTTTAGTCAGGATGTGCGCGCCCGCGGCAACAAACCAACCAGCCGCGTATTAAAAGCCAAGGTGATACCGTCACCGTCTGATGTCGCCATCGCCTTACGTCTGACACCCAACGCCGAAGTGATCCAACTTTCGCGCTTGCGCGTGGCAGATGGCAAACCGCTCGCACTCGAGACCGCCTACTTGCCTTTCGCTTTATTCCCGAATCTTTTAAATCACAACTTCGCCAACGAATCACTTTATGCAGTTTTGGAGAACGAATACAAAGTTGTTCTGACGCAAGCCGAGCAAACCATCGAAGCCGCACTCGCCGAACCGGATGAGATCAAATTGCTGAAGCTTGACCCACCGGCTGCCGTATTAAGGATTCAACGCCTGACGTTAACCAGCGACGGCATCCCCGTTGAATATGTGTTATCCGCCTATCGTGGTGATCGCTACAAGTTCCGTTCGAACTTGCAGGCGAGATAAATTCGTGAAACCCTCTCAGTAAAAAATTAAATCTGAGGGTTCTATTTTATAAAAGGAGAAGAACATGGAGAAGAAACAGAAATCCCCACTTTCGGGTCTGTGGCATATTCTCTCGGTGGTGGTCATCGCCAGCCTGTTGCTTGCGGCGTGCGCGACCCCAACGACCGAAGCGCCCAAACCCACCGAGGCGCCGAAGGCAACAAGTGCGCCTGCGGCGACCAGCGCACCTGCCGCCACCGTTGCGCCTGCGGCAACAGCTGCGCCTGCGGCAACTGTCGCCCCCACCAACCCGCCGCCCCCGAAGCGTGAAGCCAAAGGCGGTATCCGCAAGAGTGCCAGTGGCTTCAAAGGCACATTGAACTTGTGGGTATTAGGTTACACGCCCGGCAATCAATTTGCTAACCCGTTTGACAATGCGGTGTCGCAATTTATGATTGACAATCCCGACATCAAAGTCGAGATCACCGGTTACCCGCCAAACGATGAAGGCTTCACCAAATTGAATACGGCACTGCAAAGCGGGCAAGGCATTGATCTCTTGCGCCTGCCTTCCGATCGTTTGCCCGGCATGGTGCGTGACGATCTCATCGAACCGATTGACACCTACTTGACCGCCGACGACAAAGCCGACATTTTCCCCAACGTGTTGGACGTGACACGCCTCAAAGATGGCAAAGCATATGCCTGGCCTCTGTGGGTCGTGCCGATGGGTATGTATTTGAACAAAGATGTCTTCGCCGAAGCAAAAGTTGATATGCCATCAAAAACTTGGACATATGAACAGTTCGTCGAAACGGCGAAGAAAGTCACATTCAAACGCGCCAATGGCGAGCAGGTCTATGGCTTCGCCGGTTTCGTTGACCCCGGTGTGGTCAACACTTGGGGTTTGTGGATGAATGAAGATGTAAGCGTACGCCCGGTGACCGCAGATCGTAAGTTCGGCTTCGACAACGCCGCCACCGCCGCCGGAATGCAGCGCTTTGCTGATTTAGCATTGGTGCATAAAGTGACTCCGCCCGACTTCGGCTCGATGAAAGATTCGGATGTCAAAGGTGGTTTCACTAACAAGCAAATCGCTATGGTCGTAGACGCCACCGGCTTCGCGCCGCAACTTGTTGCCGCCAAAGCAAATTTCGAGATCTACCCGATCCCGACATACAAAGGCAATAAACTCACTGTGGGCGCGGTAGGCTTGATCGCCGTCGCAAGAGTAAAAGACGAAGTGAAACGCAAAGCCGCGATGGACTTGGCGAAGTATCTCACCTCATCCGAAGTGCAACTTGATGTGCCGCCCGGCAGTAACGTGGCGACAGGTTTCTACCTCGCCCCCGGCGCGCGCAAGAGCGTGAAGGTCAATCCGCCGCTCGATCAATTCTTGGGCGTCCTCCCTGATATGTGGATTACGCCGCTCATCGTTGACTGGGCACCGCTCACCCGTTTGATCCATCCTGAATTCCAGAATGTGATCTTCGGCAAAGCCAAAGCCGCCGATGCGATGAAGAAGATCGCTCCAGAAGCGAATAAGTTAATTTCCAACAAGTAACATTTATCAAAAGACCGACGCGGTCATTCAAACCGCGTCGGTCTTATCGTTTTCCGGAATATGCGCCGTTTCTTTCAAAAACACGGTTGGAGTTATCTCTTCATCTTGCCCAGCATGACGACGTTCATCGTCTTCGTGTTTATCCCGGTCGTGTGGGCATTCATCATCTCGTTTCAAAAATACAGCCTGCGCAGCGGCGGCAGATGGATGGATCCTTTTTACGCCAATTACGAAACAGCCTTCACCCAATTCGGCGGCATCTTCATCACGGCGATTCAAAATACTGTCGTCTATAGTTTCTTCACCGTCACCGCCAACATCTTTTTAGGTCTCATCTTATCCAGTCTCATTCAACCACTCAGCCATAGTCTGCGAACATTTTTCCGCGCCGCCTATTATCTGCCCGCCGTCACCAGCGCCCTCATCATCGGCATGACGTGGTCTTTCATTTATAACGCGCAATGGGGCTTCGCCAATTACTTATTGCGTCTCTTGGGCTTGCCTCTTGTCCGTTGGATTTCCGATCCCGACATCGCCCTCGCCAGTGTTACTGCCTCAGCCATCTTAACCATTCCCGCCACCGCTGTCGTCCTATACAGCGCGGCGATGGGCAGCATCCCCACCGAGTATTACGAAGCCGCCGAGCTTGACGGCGCCAACGGGATTCAAAAATGGTGGCACATCACAGTGCCGCTCATCAAATCCACCACGCTCTACCTTGTCGTCCTGTACAGCATCGCCAGCTTTGAAGTGTTCGAGCGCATCTACATCATGGTGCCGAGCGGCGTGGGCAACAGCACGCAAACCATCGTCACCCAAATTTACAACAACGGTTTCAAAGATTTAAACTTCGGGGTAGGCGCGGCGCAAGCTTTTGTTCTCTTTGTGATGATCGCTATCATTGCCGCCTTTCAATTTCGTTTTCTGCAAAGTGATGTGGAGTATTAACCATGCGCCGCTTTAATCCCGCGATGATGGTCGTCTGGAGTTTTCTGATCGTCACCACGATCATCTCCTTGTTCCCGATGTACTGGCTATTCACCAATGCCCTCACTCCCATTCAGGGGACGCCGCCACTCACCCCGATCCTCATTCCGGCGTTTAGCTTTGAGAACTTCGAGCGATTGCTCACTGGCACCAAGCATTACACCAATTGGATGATCAATAGCCTCACCGTCGCCTTCGCCGTCACCTTGTGGCACATTTTCTTTGATACGCTCGCCGGTTACGCCTTCGCCAAGAAAAAATTTCCGTTGAACAATGTCTTGTTCTGGATGATCCTCAGCACGTTGATGATCCCGATCCACGTCACCTTTATCCCGCTCTACATCATCATCCGGGAAATGGGTTTGCTCGACACCTTGTGGGCATTGATCTTACCCGGCACCGCCAACGTCTTTGGCATCTTCCTCATGCGGCAATATATTCAAACACTGCCTTCGGAATTAGAAGACGCGGCGCGCATTGATGGTTGCAGCGAGTTCGGGGTCTTTTGGCACGTCATCGCCCCCTTGTGCCAACCGGCGATTGCCGCCCTCGCCATCTTCACCTTTGTGCGCAATTGGAACGACTTTCTATGGCCCGTCATTGCCCTCAACAAAGCGCAGAACTACACGCTCACCGTGGGCGTCGCCAATTTGCAAAATGAATTTATGACCGATTGGGGTATCATCTTCTCTGGCGCAGCGTTGGCAGCATTGCCGATGATCGTTTTCTTCCTCCTCTTCCAAAGATATTTTCTTGAAGGCGTCCGCATGGGCGCGATTAAAGGCTAAATCAAACTTCCGAAGTCTGCGAGACTTCGGAAGTTTTCTTATCAGGAGTCCTCTCATGTCAAAAGTACGAATCGCCATCATCGGCGCGGGCATTCTCGGTTCGCGTCACGCCCGCGTCTTTCACGAACAACCCGAATCAGAAACAGTGGCAATCGTGGATGTGAATCAAGAACGAGCGCAAAAGATCGCCGCACTCTACAACGCGAAGGCTTACACCGATTTCAACGCGATGCTGCAAAACGAAAACGTGGATGCGGTTGCCGTCGCCACGCCCGATCATCTTCACCGCGATCCAGTGATCGCCGCCATCCAAGCGAGCAAACACGTTTTCATGGAAAAACCCATTGCCACCCAGATCGAGGAAGCGCGTGAGATCGCTTCTGCCGCCGCCAACTCAAAGGTAACGGTGATGGTGAATTACAGCCAACGTTACCTAACCGATTATGCGTGGATCAAGCAACGCATCGTCGCAGGCGAGATCGGCAAACCGGTGATGGCGATGTCAATCAAATACGACACGATCTACGTCCCCACCGGAATGATCCCGTCGTGGGCAAGTCACACTTCGCCGATCTATTTCATGTCGAGTCATGATCTAGATTTAGTGCATTGGTATGTGGGAGTCGATCCGGTTGAAGTGCTGGCGCACGAGACGAGAGGTGTGTTGGAGAGTAAAGGCATCCGCGCGCATGACGGCGTCAACGCCTTGATTCAATTCGAAGGCGGCGTCAGCGCCAACTTCCACTCGTCGTGGATTCATCCCGTGACGTATCCTTCCATCGCGGATGGCTATATGCAGATCATCGGCAGTGAGGGCGCAATTAGCTACAACAACCGCACACGCCGCGCGGATATTTACAACACAAAGGGTGGTTATGATTTAACTTTTGCGGGACCGCAGACTGCGACGGAAGTCGAGGGGAAGATCATCGGCGCGTTCACCGATTCGTTGCGGCACTTTTTGAATTGCATTATTGAGAAGCGCGAGCCGGACACTTCACCGCGCAAGGTGCTGCCGACGTCAGAATCTCAAGCGGCGATCATTGAATCGATCAAAACTCATCAGGCCATTAAGATCAAAAAGTGACGGCAAAAAAAGAAACCCGCTTTTGCGAAGCACCCCGTAGCGAAGCGGAGTGGGCAGAAAGCGGGTTTCTACTTACGTCTCATGCGACAACGGCAAGGTAAACCTAAAGACCGTGCCGACGTTCACTTCGCTCTCCACCGTCATCTTGCCGCCATGCACTTCCACAATCCGTTTGGCGATGGGCAACCCAAGACCCGTGCCTTGCGCCATGCCCTCACTATCCGGCACGCGATAAAATTTTTCAAACATGCGCGGCATCGCTTCCGGTGGAATGCCTTTGCCGCTATCGCGCACCGCAATGCAGATCGCCTCATCCACACATTGGGCGGTGATGAAGATGTCGCCGCCTTCTTTATTGTATTTCACGGCGTTAGTCAACAGGTTCAACAGCACTTGCTTGATCTTGCCGCGATCGGCATTGGTTGGAGGCAGGTTGGGCGCGAGGTCAATGTGAATCGTCACGCGCCGCCCGTCGGCTTGCGGCTTCACCACGTCCACACACTCCGCTATCAGACTCTTCATTTCAAAAAATTCGGGCGTGAAGCGCATCCGCCCCGATTCGAGTTTCGCCAGATCGAGAAAGTCCGTCGTCATAATAGCAAGGCGGCTCGTCTCGCTCTGAATTAGTTGCACAAACTCTGCCCGTTGTTCGTCGCTGAGGTTGGGGCGCAACAAAATGTAGCTAGTCGCCGTCAATGCCGAGAGCGGTGTGCGTATCTCGTGTACCATCTCGGAGATCAGGTCGCTCTGTTGAAAGAGCCGCGCGTTGACAATGGCAACTGCCGCTTGCGCCGCCAGCGATTCGAGCGTCTCAATATCTTCCAGACCAAATTCATTCCCCTGTTGTTTTTTATTCAATGCTTGCAGCACACCAATAGGTTTTTCTTGATAGATCAGCGGCACGCACAAAATAGATCGAGTCACAAAAGAAGATTGCGAATCTACTTTTCGAAAGAAGCGGGAGTCTTTGGAAACATCGGGGATGAACAACGGTTGTGCCGTCGTGAAGACCGTTCCGGCGATGCTGCCTTCTATGGGGACGGTGATGCGCTCCAGTGAGGAGCTGCCCGCCGTGCTTGCTTCAAAACGCAATTGGTGGATCGAGGAGTCGTACAACATAATGGAGACGGCTTCAGTTTCAGTTACTTCGGCGGCGGCGTGGACAATGCGGCGCAAGAGTTCGGGAAGGTCGAGCGTGGAGGAAATCGTCCGCGCCACTTCCAGCACACGTTGATAACGTGTTGCCAGCATCTTATAGTCTAACGGCTGAGATGCGCCGTCGGCTATCGTCATGCCAAAACCTCATCCACCAGCATGGGCAGAACGTCTTCTACATTTTCGTTAATGACAATCGCCGCGCGGCTGTCCACAAAAGTCGGCTCACGATTAATGACGATCAATCGCGCGCCATGATCCAGCGCCATCGTCGGAAGGTCTGCCGCCGGAAAAACTTCTAACGACGAGCCGGCAACTACCATTACGTCACATTGTTTAGCGACCAGTTTCGCTTCGGTAAAAATACGCGCCGGCAACTGCTCGCCGAAGAGGATCACGTTGGGTTTCATCACATGCCCACAGGCATCGCAGCGCGGCAGGTCGTTGTAATTCAACCAACGTTCTAGGAGCGGCGCGGCAGGTCGTGTGCGGTAACAATGGATGCAGGTGGCTTCGCGTAAATTGCCGTGCACTTCTAAAACACGACTCGAGCCGGCGCGTTCGTGAAGCATATCTATATTTTGAGTGATGACGAGCGTGAGATAACCGGCGGCTTCCAAACGGGCGAGCGAGATGTGTGCCGGATTCGGTTTGGCGTTCAACAACGTGCGCGCCAACGGTTTGATCCATTCGTAAAATAATTCGGGGCGAGCACGAAAAGATTGCAGCGAAGCAACTTCCATCGGGTCGGCATTTGCCCAGACGCCCGAATGCGGGCTGCGAAAATCGGGGATACCCGATGGGGTGGAGATGCCGGCGCCGGTCAGCGTTACAGCTAATTCCGCTTGACGTATCAACTGCGCCGCTTCCCGGATCGCGTTACGATAGGTCATGGGTCATAAAAAACATCAACGCTGACTCAACATCCCCGTCGGGCGCGATCTGCCTCCGGCAATGATCGTTTCTGCCATCTTGCGCGCCTGATCGGCAGTGAGACTATCGGGCTGCATCTGCACCATCGGTGCTGCCGCCTCTGCCGCCTGATACGCCAACTCCGGAGCCGGCGTCACAATCGAAGCGATCTGATGTCCCAACATGCTCTCCGCCTGCTGCCACGGCATTTGCAAACTAGAGCGCACGCGATTCAACATCACAATTTCAAAACGATTAGGGCTGAGTCCGCTTTTATCTAAATCTTCGAGGATGGCTTTCGCCATCGTCACCGTGACGCGCATCGGTTCGATGATCATGATATTCCGATCACATAACGGAAGAATTTTGCGATTGAGATCGGTTAAACCCACGCCCAAATCCACAACCAAAAACTTCGCCAAGGTCGCCAGATGTTGTATCATCTGTTCCGCTTGTGCCAACGCAGTATTTAGTTTCATCTCTTTCGGCTCAGACGACGCCAAAATTAACCGCAGACCCGACGTGTTATGAGTCACCAATTGCCCTTCAACCAAGCGAGGAGTGACTTCTTTAGAATCTTTGCTTAAGATATTCCCCAAAGATGTGCTGTGCGAGAAACCCAACAGCAACCCTAACGAACCTTGCCCGGGTCGAACCTCACAGGCGATTGTTTCTTGTCCCAATTGCGCCAGCGCCACTGCCACATTTAAAGCCAGCGTCGTCACACCCAGCCCACCCTTCGCCCCGAAAACTCCAATCACCTTTGCCCGATCCACTGCCACAGCAGAAGCCGACGAAAGTGGATGCGATGAGCCAGCGCTGCGCGCCAACAACGCCTTCACCCGCGAAACAAGTTCCGCCGGGTGAGTCGGCTTGGTCATGTAATCATCCACCCCGGCTTCAAACCCGGCAACCTTATCATCCACCATCGTCTTCGCCGTAAACATGATGATCGGCGTGCGCGCCAATTCCGGGTCGGCACGCAAACGACGTGTCACCTCATAGCCCTCCATATCCGGCATCATCACGTCCAGCAAAATTAGATTCGGTCTTTCTGCCGCCGCTTTTGCCAGACCTTGACTACCGCTATTGGCGGCGACAATTTGATAGCCTTGTCGCTGCAAGATCAACCCGACCAGTTTCAGCGTGTCCAGATCATCATCTATGATCAAAATTTTCTCTGCCATAAATCGTTAATCTCCGCGTATTACAAATCGCGCCGCGTTCCGGCGGCGCGAAGATTCCTGCACATTTTGGAGTCGTGTAAAAATAACTTCCGTGTTTCAACAACACCTGACAGGTCTTTTTACAATTCGGCAAGACCTGTCAAGTGTGTGGCGCGAAGATTCGGGAACTTGTTTTTACATGATCCTTTGTTGAGCCAGAGTGTAGCATAAGACTAATTCAGCTACAACTCAAAGTTGCCCCGCTCCATTGCGATGCTATAATCATCGCCGATATGTCGTTCGAACTATGGAACATCACCGACATCCCCTTCTTTAATTTACCGGCGAGCCTCGCAGGTTACATTGTTATTTTAATTTACGCCGCGTTGTTTGTGGTTGGGATCGTCCGCACCTACCGCGATTTCCTCAAACTCTCCCTGACACAATGGATGCTGCTGATCATGTTAACGATCAGCGCGATCATTCTCATCACCTCGCTGCGGATTCAATTCCCGAACACGGTGTCGCCGCCGGGTGTTGCCATTGAACCGAAAGGACCCACCCTGTCCTTACTCGGCTACAGCCCGATCCTCCTCGCCATTGGATTCCTGGGTTCCGGACCCGCCCTCTTGGTTGGGCTCGCCGCCGGCATCGCCCGCGCCGGATGGGAAACATATAACCTCACCACAATTTTTGAAGTAGCCTTGACTGCCGGTATGCTGGGTTGGTTTATCCGTCAAGATTATCGCGGCGCGGTAGCCCGCACGATGCGCTTCCCTCTTGTCGCCAGCCTCTTAACCGCAGCCGGTATCTGGTTACTCTCCTACTTATCTTATCTCGCCAACAGCCCAACGCTCGGCTTGGTGGGCTTAGATTTTGCCACCAGCCAATGGCTCGCCAATGTGGGTCCGCTATTTGGCGAATTGATCATCGCCGGAGTCATCGGCTCGCTCGCGTTTTTATTATTGGAGCAATGGTGGACACGACAAATCGGCAGCCTTCCGCCTCTCTATGCAACCAGCCTTAACCGTCGTCTGTTGTTCACGCTGATGCCTCTCAGCCTGCTCGGCTTGCTTGTTCTTATTTGGGCGAACCTCACCATAGCCAATCAGGTGGCGACCTCACTCATCGTAGACCAAATCAGCCGCGACTCGCAAAGCGTCGCCAACAGCGTGCCCTACTTCACTCAAGCCGGTCAAAGCGCGCTTCGAACCATTTCAAACGATTCACATTTTCAACAACCGGCAACACTCAACCAATGGTTTCCCGAACAGATACGCGCCATACCCTTCTTTCGCCAACTCGCCTTCTTTGATCTCAACGGCAAATCCATCGCCGTGTATCCAAATGACGGCGGGCTTGCCAACGGGCTAACGGATGATGAAAAAAAACTATTTTCGTTAGGCACCCCGCAAACACTCAACATCTATCCCGCCAACCCAAAAACCGAAAGCGTCGCCCTCTCATTTATGATCCCGGTTTTAGATGAAAGGACAAACCGCACTATCGGCATTTTGGTCGGGCGCACCGATCTAGAAAATAACCCTCTGCTCAAACCGGCAATTGATCAACTGCAAAGTTTAAAAACCAACCGCGGGCGCGGACTCATTGTGGATGAACGCAACACCATTATTTACGATTCGGATCGCACCCAACTACTTCAACAGTGGTCACCCTCCGATGAAAAAGAGTCTCTCACCACCAGCCTTGCCAACGGCACAGTGTATCGTGATCGCGGACCCGGCAACACACGGCGGCTGGTCTATTCGTATCCGGTTAATGGCTACCCCTGGACGATCATCATCATCATGCCGAATGAGGTCGTGTTGAATCAAGCGGCGCAGATCACCACGCCGCTCATTTTTATTTTGATCGTCATCGGCTCGATTGGCGCCGTCATCGTGCTGCTCGTCGGCAGCCGCATCACCAGCCCCATCCAAACATTAGCCGCCGCCACCGCGCAAATCGCCCAAGGCGAATTTGATCGCCCGGTGGGGATCAGCGGCGAAGATGAAGTCGGGCGTTTAGGGATCGCCTTCGAGCGTATGCGAGAACGTTTGCGAGCGCGCTTGAACGAATTGAATTTGTTGTTGCAGATCAATCAAGGCATTGCCGGCAGCTTAGACCTGCGCGAGTCGCTGCCGCCGCTCCTCAAAGGCGCTCTCGCCGCTACCAACGGCGGCGGCGCGCGTTTGGTTCTGCCGCGTGACGATGGGCAGCACTTCGTCATCGCCGAAGGATCGTTGAACGCCGTATTACAGACGTTAGATTCGGATCTCTTACGCATCACCGAGAGCGAAGGGCGTCTGGTGCTGGAAAATTTAAATCGCGCCCGCACTATCTTCGACGTGAGCCGAGCCGGTGGCAAAGTGCAAGCACTGATCGCGTTAGCCTTGCGCCAAGAAAATCACTATCTCGGAGTTCTGTGGATCGGGTTTAGCAAACCACACACCTTCACCGAAACCGAAGTCAACTTTGTGTCCACCCTCGCCGGTCAAGCGGCGTTAGCCGTGAGCAACTCGCTGCTCTATGAAGCGAGTGAGGGGGGACGCCAACGACTGCAAGCCATCCTTGCTTCGTCGCCCGATGCGGTGATCGTGACCGATCGGCGTGAGCGCATTTTGTTGATCAACCCTGCCGCCGAAAGCACTTTTGGACTCAACGGACATGCGGTGATGGGGCAACCTTTGTCAAGCGTGATCAACAAGCCGGAACTGCTCGAAGCGATTCGCGGCAACGTTCAGATGAACGCGCCGACTCAGGTGACGCTGGCTGATGGTCGCACCATGTTCGCCTCGGCTTCCCCCATCCATTCTGCCGACGGCAGTTTGCTGGGTCAGGTGGCAGTGTTGCGCGATGTGACATACTTCAAACAGCTCGACGAACTTAAATCCGAATTCGTGGCGACGGTCAGTCACGATCTGCGCGTGCCGCTGACCTTCATGCGCGGCTACACCACCATGCTGCCGATGGTGGGTCAATTGAATCCGAAGCAAACGGAATTCAACCAAAAGATCATGCTAGGCATTGAGCAGATGAGCGAGTTAGTAGAAGACTTGCTCGATTTGAATCGCATTGAAGCCGGTGTAGGTTTGGCGCGCGAAGAGTGTCACATCGAAGAAATGATCAGCACCGTTGTCTCCAACTTGCGAAATAATGCGACGAACAAAGACATCGCGCTGACCACGCAAGTGGCGAGCAACCTTCCGCTGTTGTCCGGTGATAAGACGTTGTTGCGGCAGGCGATCTCGAATTTAGTAGACAACGCCATCAAGTACACCTCGAACAACGGCAAAATAAAAGTGAGCGCAGAACTGCGTGAGCAAAGTGTGGTCGTCGCCGTGCAAGATAGCGGCGTGGGGATCGCGCCGAGTGATCAGGCGCGGTTGTTTGAGAAGTTCTTCCGCGTCAAACATCGTGAGACGGCTGGCGTGAAAGGGAGCGGTTTAGGACTCGCTATCGTCAAATCCATCATCGAGCGGCACGGCGGAAAAATTTGGGTCGAGAGTCGTTTGGGTCAGGGCAGTACGTTTTATTTTGCGCTACCCGTTTAGCCGATGGCAAATGGCATATAGCGAATAGCGTATTGCACATCGCGTATTTGCCATAAGCGATAAGCCATTCGCCATCTGCCATCCGCTATTTTATGGTAAACTTGCGCCATTGTGTTTCAAAGGTAAGCGAACTCTTACCGTTTTGTTAAACACTTTCCGCTCTTAGCGGTGCTTCCCCGCACCGACTGAGGGCATATCCCAAGGAAAGGAGATTAAAGAAAATGCCTCAATATGAAATAGCCTTCATCGTTCACCCCGAGGTGGACGAAAATGGTGTGGCTGAACTCGCCGAAAAAGCGCAGGGTTGGGTCACGGCTGGCGGCGGCACCGTAGAAAAGGCGGAACGTCAGGGCAAGAAGCGCTTAGCATATCCGATCCGCAAACAACGCGAAGGTCATTATGTTTTGTTGCAGACAGCCATGAAAGCCAACGCCCCGCTTGAGATCGAACGCAACTTGCGCTTGACCGAGCAGGTGATCCGTTTCATGATCACTAAAGTAGAGCCCGTGGTTCTCACTGCGCCCGTCGAAGCCACTGCCGAGATCGCAGCACCGACGAATTAAGAGTTTGAGTCTGTTAAAATTTTTTGGATTGAAGAGGAGACGACTGAGCCATGAGTAGAGGATTGAACAAAGTCATGATCATCGGCAACTTGGGACGTGATCCAGAAATGCGTTACACGCCAAGCGGGCGACCGGTTACCACATATACAGTCGCCTGTTCGCGCGCCTGGAGCACTCCCGATGGTGAGCGCCACGAAGAGACCGAGTGGTTCAATGTGGTCGCGTGGGGCAAGTTGGCAGAAACCTGCAAGCAGTACTTAGTAAAAGGATCGCATGTGTATGTAGACGGTCGCTTGCAAACCCGCTCGTGGGATGACCCCGAAGGCAAACGTCATTCGCGCACCGAGCTGGTCGCCAATGAAATGATCATCCTCGACAATCGCAGTAATCGCTCTCACTCCAACGAGCAGCAGACAACCACTCCGGAGCAACAACAACCGCCGGAGCACGATGATGAGTTTCCGTTTTAAGTTTTAACAAGGAGTAACTACTTCCATGAGTGATGAACGTTATCGCGGTAATCGCGATGAAGAAGAATACGAAGGTGGCGATGAGCGGGGTGGGCGTTATGTCCGCCGCGCGCGTGTCTGCCAATTTTGCGTCGAGAAGATTAAAGCCGTTGACTACAAGCAGGTAGACTTGCTCCGCAAGTATGTCACCGAACGCGGCAAGATTCGTCCTCGCCGCCAAACGGGCGCTTGCGCCAAACATCAGCGCATTGTGAACGAAGCCGTTAAACGCGCTCGACACATGGCACTCTTGCCGTACGAAGGCGGCAACGAAGCCGTGGCAACACGCTAGGTCATCGCCAACACCTGACAGGTCTGTCTACAATTCGGCAAACGTCAAATTTAGTGAGACCTGTCTGGTGTAGTAAACCCATCAGAATCGCACGCACGCAACACGGGCATATGGTTCACCCATATGCCCGTTTCATGTCCCATCAAAAGACATTTTAAGGAGAACACGGCATGACACAAAGTAAGCCGCCAAGAATCTTACACAAAAAACATATCGCTCGCGCCCAGCGCGAAGCAAATTTACGGCGCTGGGTCATCGGCGTAAGCATTGGCATCGTCGCCTTGATCGTCGCCGTCATCGGTTATGGCATCGCCGATCAATACGTCATTCAGCCGGGGCAGCCCGTGGCTAAAGTCGGCAGCAGCGAAGTCAGCACCGGCACGTTTCAGAAAGCCGTCAAGTATCAACGCTACGTTTTAATCCAAGAGTATTTTCAGGTAGCGCAGATCGCCCAGTTCTTCGGCAACGATCCCTATTATCAACAACAACTGGAGCAGATCATCTTCCAGTTAACCAACTCGCAAACTATGGGGCGGCAAGTGCTGAACAACGTGATTGACGAAGAGATCATCCGCCAAGAAGCAACGAAGCGCAACATCACGATACCGGCAAATGAAGTGGATAAAGCTCTGCAAGAAGCCTTCGGCTATTTTGCCAATGGGACTCCGACCTCGGCTCCCACCCTCACTGCTGCGCCGACGGCGACTCTCACCCTGACACCGACTCTTGTGCCGGGAGTGACGCCGACTCTCGCCCCGACCATTGCGCCCACCGCCACCACCGAACCCACACTCGCGCCCACCGCAGGTCCATCGCCCACGCCGTTGCCGACGGCGACACCGTACACGCTTGAAGGGTATCAGAAATCGTTTGGCGATTTCACATCCAACCTCACCAAAACCAGCGGCATGACTGGCGACGATCTTCGCCGCTTAATCGAAACGAATTTAATACGAAAGAAATTGCAAGAGGTAATCGCCAAAGATACGCCGCGTGACACTGTTGAGGCAAAGAGCCGGCACATCCTTGTCGCCGATGAAGCCGCCGCCAAATCCATCATCGAGCAACTCCAAAAAGGCGGAGACTTTGTCAAACTCGCCGCGCAACTTTCCACCGACACTTCAAACAAAGATGAGGGTGGAGATTTAGGAACGCAACAACCCGGCGGGTTCGTGCCAGAGTTTGACCAAGTGATATTCAACGCGCCCATCGGGCTCTACCCGCTTCCGGTGAAGACCACGTTTGGCTACCACATCATTGAAGTTCTTTCGCGCGCGCCGCGCAAGTTAACCGACGACGAATACCAACAGAAACAAGGCGAGACCTTCGCCAAATGGTTAACCGACCAACGTAATAACACCGCTCTCGTGACAGAATACGACCGATGGAAAACATCCATCCCCAACACGCCGACTGTGGAGAGCGTGCAGAACGATCAGGCAACCGCTCAAGCGCAGACCGCTACGGCGACGAAGAAATAAACACACAATAAGACACCGAGTGTTTGCAAAACACTCGGTGTCTGTTTCGACGGCAGGCAAACCGCCGCTCGCCCCTGCGGGCAAACCGCCGTTTGCCCCTACCTCTTTTCATACCGAAAATCACAACACGTCGCGCCCTGCATGATCGTCTGCGTGCGAGTCAATTTTATATCGGCGTTGAATCCTTCAATGAGCGACTCGTCGCGATTGCACGACAAGATCGCCCCCAATTCGGGAATGCCCAACGTGCGATACATCTCGGCGTAACGACAACGCGTGACGTTGAAAGAAAGTTTTCCGTCACTTTGTTCCAGCACGTCCATCTCTAACGCATTGTCTTTCTTCCAGTTTGCTAACGACTCGGCAAAGTCGTTCATGCCATTCCCGTAACGCTGTGCCAACGCCGCCCCCTGCCCACGCGCAAGGGTGATGATTGTCTGGCGCACGATCTCCAGAACCCTCTCGCGCCCGAACTCTTTGCCCAAAGATTCAATAAGTGGAATCAAAATCCGCGCTTCGATCTCGCGGCGCTTAAGAACGCCAATCTCGTTGAGGGTGTCAGCAAGCAGGGTCATCGGGAAATTCCTTTCGTTTGTAACAACATCTTCGCCATAAACCCGTTTTCTGCGAGAAAACGGGTTTCTTTACGGAGCAATGATGAAGTTCAGGAAAATGCCAAAATGCGGATTAGAAAATCGTCCCCCACAACCATTTAAAATTGCAAAGAACTATTCTCGATACGCACTACGCCAATCATATATCGCGTGCTAAAATAAAGCACCATTCAAGTTCACCACAGAGTAGAAAACATTCAATGGAAATCACAACCCGCGATTACAAACGTGTCAGCGTTATCCGAGTCACCGG
>JACRLA010000267.1 GCA_016215145.1 Chloroflexota bacterium | reverse complement strand
TGTTCATATACTTCGTAATCATTTAGGCTGAAACACACAAACACCACTTGCTCAATCGAATCATCCGTCGCCAAAAAATCTTTTACAGTTCGAACGGCGATTCGTGTTGCGCGTTGAATAGGAAAACTATAAATGCCGGTGCTGATGGCAGGGAAGGCGATGGTGCGGACTCTGTTATGGGTTGCCACTTCCAGCGAACGGCGGTAGCAACTGGCGCGTAGTTCGTCTTCATTATTTTTGCCGCCGCGCCAGATCGGTCCCACGGTGTGAATGACGTGCTTGGCAGGCAGATTGTATCCGCGCGTGATCTTGGCATCCCCCGTGTTGCATCCGCCTAACGAGCGGCACTCGGCTAAAAGTTCAGAACCCGCCGCGCGGTGGATCGCTCCATCTACCCCACCGCCGCCGAGTAGTGAACTGTTGGCGGCGTTGACGATGGCATCCACTTTTTGTTGGGTGATGTCGGCATGAACAATTTGTATTTTGTTCATGCGATGATTATAAAGCTTGAATCAAAAACACCGAGTGTTTCGCCAACACTCGGTGTTTGGGTGCGGCAATTTTTATTTGGTTGTTATAGTGGCGACGCCTTTGCTCCACAGTTTCATGTTATCCGAGTTAAGCCAGGCCTTCGCTTCGGGCAACCCCCGTAAGTAGGCATCAAAAAATGCGATGCCGTTCACCGCAACATACGGTTCCAACTCAAGTGTTCCGTCGGGATTCAATCCAAAAGTTCCATGGGTTGCTTGTTTTGAATCCACATAGAGCTGATATTTATCTCCGGGTGGCATGAATTTGAATGGATCAAGTCGATCTTTCGCTTGTTCACCATCCGATGTATCCGCCGCGCCGGTGGCAATCATGACAGGCACGCTGATTTTGTCCCAGGACGTCGCCGTCATGCCCAAGTATCCAATCCCTTGCGGCGAATTTGCTAGAAACGCTTTGAAACGCGAATCCACGGAAGAGAGATTGTGGATACTCGGCGAGACATCCAGGATCGCTCCAGCGTTGCTCATTACTGCAACGGTCCCGCCCGAATGTCCGGCAATTCCCGTGCGTGCGCGATCAAATTTCAGATTCGCCGCGCGTTCGATGTTGTCTAAATCGTCAAGCACGGCACTGGCATCGCGCGGACGGTCATACACCGCCGCACTTAAGGTGCCACCGGCCGACACTTCTTTTTTAAAATCCGAAGCTTCACATTCACTCGCCGGGATTTTTAATGGCGTGCAATGGGCGTCGTAATTGCTTTCGGCGTGCGCCATATGAATCACCCCATACCCAGCGCGGGCAAATGTCTCACCCCATTCATTGTAGAGGCGATGCCCATTGTTATTAGGTCCACCGCCATGTGAAAAGACGATGAGCGGCAGTGGGTTTGGCGCACCTACCGGATAGCGAATGAGAATTGAGAATTTACGATTGCGTTTCGCATCGCTCACGATGTAATTGTCAAACACTTTTATGGCATAGGTGTTTGGGGTTCTGTATTCATTTGGGGCGGGTGCAGGTAGGCTCGTCGGCGCAGGTATTGCAGCATCAGAAGTGGGTTTGCGATCAGGGCGGTCATCGCCTCGCCCGCCCCCGCCACAGGCGGCAAGCAGGGCAGCTATAAGGGTGATATACAACAAGCGGAAAGTTTTCATATAGTCTCCTGTGAAATGAGTCTTCGCACTATTTACGGAATTCTCTTAACGACATAGGCGAGAGTTGTCTAATTCAATCTACAATGTCAGATTATACACATGCCTAAATCTATCTACACGAAAACTTTTTGTAAAATCTACAGAGTATAAAGATTGAATCAAAAAGACCTTGAAGGTTTGCTAAACCTTCAAGGTCTGTGGTAATTGCTACCCAAGACTTCCGAAGTTTTCGAAAACTTCGGAAGTCTTTTGGCGACTACCACCCTTTATTGATCGTCGCGGCTTTATTCACCAACTGCGCGAACTCGATCACGTCGGCATCATCTTTGAGTTGCGCCGCAAGTCTATCGGCGCGCACTTTGAGATCGCTCATCGAGTAGCCTTCGGCGTACGGGCTGCGGCGCAAAATTTCGGCATATTGCATCACGACGACATCCAGTTGATAACGAAGCGAGGCGTTGTCAAAACTTTTTGCTAAATCAAACGTGTTGTAGTTGCCGTTGATCTCGCGCACGACGTGAGTCTGCGGGTCTTCCCAGCGAAGCTGCACGGTGGCGATGCGTCCCTCGGCGGCGGGTTTAAGTTGAACGGCATAGAGCGCGGTGACGGTGTGACCGGCGCCGATCTCGCCCGCGTCTACAGCGTTGTTGCGAAAATCTTTATCAGCAATGGTGCGGTTCTCGTATCCGATCAAGCGATAGCGACTCACGACTTCTTGATTGAAGTCTACTTGCACTTTGGCGTTGAGGGCGATCACTTGCAAATTAGACGTGAGGTTGGTGATGAACTGTCGCTTGGCTTCGTCGAGATCGTCAATGTAAGCGTAGTTGCCATCGCCGCCGTTGGCGAGCCGTTCCATGAGCGCGTCGTTGAAGTTGCCCATGCCGAAACCAAAGGTGCTGAGGGTGATGCCGGCTTTGGCATAACCTTTGATCGTCTCCAAAAGTTTTTCGGCATTCGTCTGCCCGGTGTTGGCGACGCCGTCGGAGCAAAGGATGACGCGATTGATTCCGTCGGGGCGATAGGCTTTGTTCGCCATGTCGTAACCCAGTTTGATTCCGGCTTCGGCGTTGGTTGCGCCTTCGGTTTTCAGGGCGTAGATCGCTTCAAGGATTTTGCCTTTTTGATTCGCGGGAGTGGGATTGAGCAACACACGCGCCGTTGTGCCGAAGACCACGATTCCTACGGTGTCATCGTCTCTCAATTGTTCAACCAGAATCTCTAACGACTTTTTGACGAGCCCCAAGCGGTTTTCCATTTGCATCGAGCCGGAGATGTCAATCACAAAAACGAGATTAGCAGGTTTGCGTTGTTCGTCGGGGACTGTGTAGCCCTGAATGCCCACGCGCAGAATCTGGCTGCCATCGCGGTGATACGGTGATGGCGCCCCATCGGCGAAAATGGCGAAGGCAGTGTTGGGCGGCGCGGCGTAATCTTGTTTGAAGTAGTTGACAAACTCTTCCACGCGGATCGATTCGGCGGGCGGCAGGTTTCCATCTTTTACGTAACGGCGGGCAACGGTATACGATGCGGTGTCAACATCAAGCCCGAATGTGGAAAGATGATCGCGCGATGTATCCACGAATGGATTGAGTCCCGGATATTTAAAAGTGTTGTCGGCGGGCGCGGTTGCTTGCGGCTGCGCCGCAGGCGCAGTGGCAGTGGTGCGCGGCGAGAGTTGCTGCGGCGCGTACGTGGCGGCGGGCACCGAGGTGGGGTAACTAGGCGCAACTCCGATGGGGGCTTGCGTGGATTTTGCTACTTCAGGTGCTTGCGTTGTCGGCGCGGCGCAAGCGGTGAGCAGCACGGCACAAATGGTGATGATGAAGGTGATACGTTTGGCGTTCATGGTGGGTCTCCTCTTTGAGTTAGAGACTTCTGGGTTAGAGACTTCCGAAGTCGCATACACCGCGAAAACTTCGGAAGTCTTGACGGAGAAGTCTTGACTGATGATGCAATCACAATAGCGCGAGAGGAGATGACATGCTTGATAGGGGGATGGCAAAGTTCTGATTAAAAATTCACGCCTTATCTTCAACGGATAGGGAATCGGATAAACGGATTCGCGCCCAAGATCCGTT
>JACRLA010000266.1 GCA_016215145.1 Chloroflexota bacterium | reverse complement strand
TCCGACTTCGCTCCAACGTCGGAGACGTTGGACTCCTTGCGCCACAGTTCATATCCGATGGGCGATTCGTGAGTCTCCAGATCAACATAATGATAAGACGCTGTGTGATCGCGCCACATTTGATCTACGGTGATGCGGATCATTTCAGCGCGGGCATGGAACAACGGTTCATCGTTCTCGCGTCCAAACACCTTCGCCATGTTGATCAGCGACTGACACTCACGATAAAGATACGAGGCGAGATCAGGCGACTCGGAGAGTGTGATGTCTGCCGCTTGCCCCCACTTTTGCCAACGCACGAATGACGGGCAATCGTCAAACGCCGATTGAATAGTGTGACTCCATTCCGGCACGCCGTCATTGTCGCGATCATATTTACTGCTGAACCAGATCATCACAAATTTTTTGAGCCGCTCGTATACTTCGTCAATAAAGTCGCGGTCTTCGGTGTATTCGTAAATGATCCAAGCCAGCGTTGCCAACAACGGGATGCACAACGCTTTGTTGCGCTGCGCGGCGAGTCCGGGTTTCCAATCAATGAATCCGTTTGGCTCTTGCACCGCTAAATAATTTCGGATGATCCCTTTGGCGAGTTCGGGCGCGCATTGAACAATTTGCGGAAGGTTGATATATGCTTCGGTTGCCACTTGCCCATCCCATTGCCAATTGTGATCGCCGCCATCGCCGCGCGCCGAGTAACCTTTGTTGGGCGTGCGGGTGAAGATGAACGACGGGTAGGGCAAATGTTGAGTCGGTCCCACGTAAGATTGAAGAGCGACTTTGGGTACGGCAAATGTTGAGTCGGTCCCACGTAAGATTGAAGAGCGACTTTGTCGGCGAAGGCAAAGGCGGCGTCCCAATCGGGATCGCCGGTTTCAATTTCCGGCATATCGGCGGCGAGCGATTCGATCTTTTTTATTTCTTCCGACCAACCTTGCCCGATCAATCCCTTGCACACATCAAGGCTTGCTTCGGATGAAGGTCGCGCCGCTTGCGCCCATTTGATGTTTCGAGTTTCATTTGGCGCAAGTTCAAAGGATTGGCTCAACCCTGCCCACGAGCCAACATCGTCGGTGACGCCGTCTCTCATTAGCACCGTTGGTTTTAAATTTCCCGTTGCTCCTTGCAAAAATTGCGCCGATTCTTTTTTGACATGGTTCATCACCGTGCCGCCCTCGAGTGGGCGCAGCACCGCGCACAACAAAAATTGAATCGAACAAGCGACACTGCGTTGATTGGTGATGGCAAATTGTCCGGCGACGGAATGGGATCCACTCGCCCAATAATCGGCGACGACGTGAACCCCGGCGAGCGGCGAAAAGGAAATTTGAATCAGGTTGACGGTGAAGAAGTTAACGGCGGGCGGGGCGGCGAATTCGTTGGGGTCTAGGATGACGGCATCCCCTTCGCGGAAGGCGGGGAAGAGTCGCATGTCGCGCGCGCGCAATCCGTAAGTGGTTCGCAAGGCGAGTGCCGGCGGTTCGCCGCCAGCCAGAGTCAATTCCCAAATTTGATCATCGGCGTAATCTGTCGCGCCGAGTCGCGCGTCGGCGGCGAGACGCAGGGCGAGCGGGTCTTGCTGAGTGAGATTCCAACGGCGCATGGTGATGGTGTCGGGGTGTGTGATGATGGCGTAGGGGCGCACGGCCGTGCGCCCCTACCTTCTTAATTCCCAAGTCCCCTTCGACTCATCCACAAAATAATTTGTGCCACCGGGCGTGGTGACGACGTGTTGCAGAACGAGCGCATTGTTGAGGCGGGTGTAGAAGTCGGTGATGTTAACGATGTAAGGTCGTTCCCAATCGGTTGCCCAGCCCAGCGCGGTGCGCACGTTTGGATTTGCTCGCCACACTTTTCCGAATCCACCTTTGGGTTGCAGCAAACCGGGCGGTTCAACAATGGATGGATCGGATTGCGGATCACTGGCGCTGAACGTATCGGGAAATTTTAACCACTGCCCGTTGGGGATCGGAATGGACGTGGGTGATTTCGTGGGCGTGACGACGGGCGCGGAACCCGGTCCCATGAACGCCCAAATTTCTTTGCGATCTGAAATGTAAATGAAGAATCCATTTTGATGCGGGCCAAAATATCCGGGGACGTTGTTGTTATACGGCGTGGGTATGGGCGCGCTAACTATGGAGGTGCTGGTTGCACGGGCGAGAGTTGCGGTTGGGTTGTTGGGTGGTTGGATGGTAGGGTTGTTGGGTGGTTGCGTGATAGCGGTTGGGTTAATGGGAAGCAGAGTTGGCGGCGCGGGCGGATTCGTTGGAAGAAGGTTGGCGGCTTGGGTGTTGGTCGGGGTTGCCGTCACCACGATCACGATTGCCGTGGGTGGCGGCAGAGTCGGCGTCACCACGATCACAATGGCAGTGGGACGAGTCTGCGGCACAGCGCTGCACGCGCTGCTCAGAATCAGAATCGCGCTGATCAAAAAATTTTTTTTCATTACTGCTTGCTCCACATATAAGTTGCTTCGTTGACGTGAACCGATGAGCCGTCGAGAAGTGTGATGATGTGAAATGAAAACTTGTGATTAAATTTTCCGCCCTCGATGGCGCCGATGGGGTAGGTCGTTAGGCTGGCGTTGTATGGCACTTCCCAATCCAATGCCCAACCGATGCCGACGCGCACCGGCGCGCTCTCGCGCCACACTTTGCCGAAGCCGCGTTTAGGCTGCAACATTCGAGTCGGCGCGGCGAATGTTGGATCGGTTTCGGGCTCGCCGTCTTTAAACGTGTCGGCGTACGCCAGCCATTGACCAAAGTTAACCGGCAAGTTCGTCGTGGTGTTTGCCAATGTGGGTCGGATGAAAACCCAAATTTGTTTTCGATCTGACAGGTAGATCATGAAGCCGCGTTCGAACGGTTCATACACGGCGGCGATATTGATCTGCGTTGGCGCGGGATACGATGGTGCCGCCGCCACGGTGGCGGTGGCTGGAATGGCGGTGGGCGTGGTCACGGCAGTGATCACAATGGGCGTTGGTGTGATTGCAGGTGTAGCAAGCGAACACGCTGTAAAAAATAAAACCGAAAGGATGGGGAAGAGTCTCTTCATTTTTTAACCACAAAGGCGCGAAGGCACAAAGGCACAAAGACTTTTAATCTTTGTGTCTTCGAGTCCTTGTGTCTTGGTGTTATTCATTCTCCTCAAACATCTCCACTTGGTAGCGAAACGCTTGTGTGGATGGTGATCGCCAGGCATCATGCCGCGCGCCCATCTTCTCGCTCAACATTTCTAAAAATGTTTGTGGATCAGGAATCTTCTCCCACACCTGCGGCAAAAATGTAGCGCGGCGAAAATCTTGTTTGAGCATCACGCCGTCAATGAGGGGGCGTAGGATTTTCAGCAGCTCATCAGGCGATTGATAAATGACGGGTTCGGGGGTGGTCAAAACAGAAATTTCGATATGCAATCGTTTGGCTTCATCGGATGTCACAGGATCGAATCGTGGATCGTAAGTTGCCGCGCCCATGGCGTGTTCCTGCACGTCCAGCGCCAACGGCTCACGCGCTTCGAGCCCGCCGATGCACCCGCGCAAGCCGCCCTGAAGCGTGAGGGTGACAAAACAAGTAAGTTCTTCGCGCAGTGCGGGCGGGAGCGCGTTGAGATCGATCTTCGATAGAGGTTGATGTGCCGCCGCCGCCGTGATTGTCTCGCGCGCAATTTTTAATAGAGTGTGGCGTTCTGATTCGGACAACATAGTGCTTCACTAATATACCACTGCTCATCAATTGAGCTGGCTTTAAGCACCTTAATCACGAATGTCACGAATACACGAATTTAACGAATAAAAAAATAAAAAATATTCGCGGCATTCGCTCATTCGTGACATTCGTGATGAGATTGTCCTGTTTTGCGTAAACCCTATCGAGTTTAACAATTGACACGACTCTACTGTTTCGACTATTATCTATCTGTGACAGTTTCTCACGCGGTTGAAGATTATCTCAAAGCCATCTACGAATTGCAGATCGAGCATGGCAAAGTCTCCACCAATGCGCTGGCGGATCAACTTAAAGTTGCGCCTGCATCGGTGACGGGTATGTTGAAGAAGCTTGCCGAAGATCGCCCGCGACTTGTTAACTATGAACGGCATCACGGCGTGGTGTTAACTCCCGCCGGAGAGAAGATCGCCCTTGAGGTGATTCGGCATCACCGTTTGATCGAGTTGTATCTGCATCAAGCGTTGGGCTATCCATTAGATCAAGTGGACGCCGAAGCGGAAAAGTTGGAGCATGTGATCTCCGAAGATTTTGAAGATCGCATCGCCAAGTGGTTGGGCAATCCGGAGATCGATCCGCACGGCGATCCGATCCCTAGCAAAGACGGAAAGATCGCGCCGAGCATTGGCGCGCGCTTGAGTCAAATGGAAGTCGGGCAGAAGGCGCGCGTGATCCGTTTGCGCGATGACGATCCGGCATTGCTGCGTTACTTGGCGGGGCTCGGTGTGGTGCTTGAAGCGACTCTCACCGTCGTGGAGAAATCGCCTTTCGGCGGACCGATTCACATTCGAGTCGGAAATACGACTCATGCGTTGGGCAAGCAAGTGACCGATCAAGTTTTTGTGGATGTGGAGTGATAATGAAGAATGAACAATGAGACAATGAACAAATTTTTCTTCGTGTTTCTTTGTGAACTTCGTGGATGATGTTTTTTAATCGAGATAGCGCAGAATTGCCGGAGTGAAACCGGTGAGGTCGCGGATGCCGTCACTGAACCCGGCGCGGCGGCGGCCGATAACATACGTGGGGACTTTATTTTGCGTGTGATGCGTGTGACTAAAATTCTCGATGTTGCCGTGATCGGATGTAATGACGATCAACCCCTCCTCATCGTCCCAATTTTCTAAAACCCCCTCTAACACCGAATCGAATCTCTCCAGCACGCGCACGCCATCGTCTATCGTACCGCGATGCCCGACGACATCGGTTATCCAATGCTCAAAAAAAGTTAAGCCCCGTTGGCGAGATACTTCGGCTAATCGTTTGCCCGCCTCGTTCAATGAATACACGGGCGTGTCCTCATACTTTAATTCTGTCCGCCAGCCTTCGCCTGTGAAGTCGGCAGAGAAGGCGTGACCGGCGCGTAGATCATCGGCGGTCATAAGGGGGATGTTCGCCGCGTCAACCGCCATCGGGATCGCCGAATACATTCGTTTGCCGCGTGTGATCGCCTCAAAGTATCTTTGCGGGTAAGCGTTGATCAACACCGCGCTTTTCCCTTTCGCCGCTAGACTCATAAAAACATTTTCGCGTTTTAAAATTTCCGTCACCGCTTGGTTCGGTTTCGGTCCCCAATGCCCGCCGATGAGTTGCGGCACGTTTAACCCCGTCAGTATCGTCGCTTGCCCCGTCGCCGATTGTGGTGGACCGCCTACGCCCATGCTCGCATCCGTTGGGATGAATCGCGCTCTGCCGTTATCGTGTTCAGGCGTATCGCGCAAAAGTTTTTTGCCGTCGAGCAACGAGTGAAGCGTTTTTAAATTCGCGCGGGCGAAAGGGTTAGTGAGGGGGTCGTCGTCGCCGAGACCGATGCCGTCTAAGAAGAGGAAGAGGATGTGGCGCATGAGGGAAGGATGAATTAGGAATTATGAAGAATGAAATCTTCTCTCAAACCAATACCACGTACTCGGCATTCCCTCTCCATGTTCCACTTTCGTATTCACAAATCCATCTTTGAATAAATCGATCATCTCGTCAGGCGCGAGGCCGCTCATGCGCGCTTCGGGTTTGAAGGCGTAGCACAGAAAGACGCCGCCCGATGTTAAGAGTCGGCGCGCGCCGTTGACGTAGGCTGAACGGCGATCAATGGGGAGGCTGTGAAAGCAGCCGATGTCGAGGATGAGATCGAAGGGCGGGTTTAGAAAATCGAGTTGAGTCACATCGCCCTGAAAAAATTCTACATCCGCGTTTGCGGCTTTTGCTTTTTGTTTTGCGGCGTTGATCGCTTTACCCACAAAGTCTACGCCGATAACATCCCAGCCGTGCTTCGCCAAATAGATCGCGTTGGTGCCAGTGCCGCAGCCGAGATCAAGCGCGCGACCCGTTTTGAGTTTTTGAGTTTCGATCAGGTCAATTGCTGAACCAGTACATGAAGGAGAAGAAGAGGCGGCGCATTTTTGAAGGATGAATTAGGAATTATGAAGGATGACTGGACTTGTGCAGTTCACGGAAATTTTTATCACGAATGTCACGAATGCTCCGAATTTGACGAATACAACAAAATAAAAATTCGTGCTATTCGTTTATTCGAGTCATTCGTGATTAGAGCAAATTCCTTATGGGTTTATGGCATATCCACAATGAGCAAACCAAGCAAGTGCATCTTGAGGTGTGACAGCGAGTAGCGCATCACGCAACGCATCCAATAATGCTTCAAAGGTACGTGCCTTGGCAGAGCGCAAGGCGGTTTTGACTTTCGACCAACATTTCTCAACCGGATTTAGGTCAGGCGAGTAAGGCGGCAAAAATTCGAGACGCGCTCCACGCGCTTCAATAGACAAGCGTGCTTTCTCGCTTTTATGAGCTGACAAATTATCCATGATGACAATATCGCCCGCCTTCAAGGTGGGTGCCAATTCTGATTCCACATATGATTCAAATACCCGGCGATTCATCGCACCTTCTAAAATCATTGGTGCGCTTACCGCTTCCATACTTAGAGCGGCAACGACAGTGTAATGTGTTCCCGAATAGCCTGTGGTGGCTTCCACCACACGTTGACTCGGATCGGCTCGACCAAACAAGCGTGTCATTCCCAAATGCACTCCAAATTCATCGAGGAATTTGAGGTTTTTCAACATATCACTCAGGGTACTGTCCACTCGTTTGACAAACACTTTTCGCAATTTTTTTACACGGGGTGTTTCCCGCTGACTATCATGGATTGACTTTTTTTTCGTGGCAACCGCAAAAGTTGTAACTCGCGACACATCATGCTGTCATTGGCGACGACCTTTTTTTCTTTCAGAACACGTTCACACAGTTCATTTAGGGTCACATCCGGTTGCTTCTTAACTTCAGCACGAATGAAACTGATGCAATTCTGAAGAACACGAACTGGTCCGCCTGCGTGAGGTAAAGCGGCAACACTCTTGGTCTTTCGCCAACGCCGCTTCCAATTTTCAACGGTACCCTCACTGATGTCGTAGGTTTCAGCGATTTGTGCGTTGGTTTGCTTGCCCGCTTTGATCGCAGCGATTACACGTTCACGTAGGTCTTGGGAGTAGGGACTCATGCTCAATACTTTACAGCATCTTTGCCTTAATCCAGTTAGGGATTTGCTCTAGTGCCTTAGAGCCTTCGTGGTAGTTTAGTGAAACACTTTCCAATTTTTCAGCGCAACAGTGAGATTGCTATCACCCCGCACAAGATCATGCACACAAAGATCGCGCCGCTTATATACAACACCGTCATCATCGCCTTGTTCTCGGCGCGTTTGCGTTCGAGTTGTTTCTGCAATTCGTCGGTGCGCTCGCGTTCTTTCTCCCACATCGTCGCCAAACGTTTTTGACTCTCGGCTTCTTGGCTGGCTTTGATCGTCGGCGCCATCTTGCGTTGTTGTTCCAAATGCTCGGCAAAACCTTCGCGCGTGCGGTTCGCCATATTCGAGATCACGTCGAGATCACGCCCACAGGCAGAGCAGTAGTCCGCGCCCGCCCAGTTTTCGGCGGCGCATGCGGCG
>JACRLA010000265.1 GCA_016215145.1 Chloroflexota bacterium | reverse complement strand
GTCTATCTGCTGTGAAGTGTAGACACGCGAATAAGACGGCGCGAGATACAGGCGCAATTGATTCACCCCTAACTCGATCTCACCCTCACTGGTGATTACGGTGATGCCGTCACCCGATTGCCAGCCTTTGCTAAACATCACCCATTCGTCGCCCTTCTTCTCGCCATAGACCCATTCAAAATAAATACACGCTGCGCCTGAGGGAAATGATTCCATCGTCATCCCTTTAAGAGTCACGGTGAATGATCCGAGTTGGCGGAGAGAGGAGAGGGTGGGCATGAGGGAATTGTACATGAATCAGAAACCCGCTTTCTTTGAGAAAGCGGGTTTATTTTTTTGTGGGGCATCAACGGATAAACCGATACGGGACGCGCTATCCGTTTATCCGTTAAACATCCGTTGACACCAACCCTATTTATTCATCATCAATCACTTCCTCTTCCTTCTCAATCACATACCGCTTCCACATCACCTCAGCCAAATCACCTGCGTCGGCGGTGACCCCGTAACGATCAAAGTGTTCGCACAATCGGCGCACATCGCGATTAAATATCTTTCGCGCTTGAGCGTTCACGTACGGATCAATCGCTTGCGGGAATTGGCGATCAAGCGATCAAAGATCGAGCGAGCTTCATTGCGATCCAGTTTCACTTTGTTGAGAGTCGGCGCGGGAGAGTCGGCATCACCCATGTAGGTCATCAAGAGTGCGTTATCACCGCAAGCGTACGAGCGTGGCACATCTGCCCCCGCGTTGTGCAACAAAGTCAGCGCTTCGTTCTCGTGCGCCATCCACGACGTATGTTGCAGTTCTTTGCCAAACGCCGTGCCTTTCGCCAACGCATTCAACTCGGCGAAGTCAATCACCCGTTTGCCATCGGGACCGATCACTTTGCGCCCCTGACGATACAACGAGTCGTTACGCAGTTGACGAAATTGCCGCGGGCGATAAATTTTTGCGGCGAGCAACTCCACGCCCAAGTTCGGATGCGCGGCGCAGCAATACACTGTTGCCTCTTTGCCGCCCTTCACCAAACGCAGCACATCGGTGATGAGATGCTCGTTGTAAAACTCTTCAAGGTAATTCGTAATCCACTCGCGCTCATACTTTGAGCCAAGATATGTGAACGGCATCTCTTCGTTCGGCGTTTCGGTCAATGCCACTTTGATCTGTTCAGATTTCTTTTTGCGTTTGTAGCTCGGTTTGATCCTCTTTTGTCGAGTCTCAGAAAAATTTTCGTAATCTTCGTAATTAAGCATCGTTAGAACTTTCGCGTTAAAACAAAACGACCACGAGCGCGCACTCGTGGTCGTTCAACGCAAACGCGATGACCCTACCTCACGAGACAGGCGCACTCCCAACAAACAGTGTGTTGTAAACAGATACGGCTTTCATAAATTGTGCGCCTCCTTTCAGTGAGGATAAGATGGCGGGATTTTACAGTCGAACAGTCAGGTAGTCAAATAGTCGAACAATCAATGCAACTTTCTTATCACTTGACTACCTGACCACCCGACTACCTGACTATAATAGCTACATGCCCACCTTCACCTTTCCTCCCCTCGCGCTTGCCATCTCCGTTCTCAGCCCAAAACTGATTCGCTTACGTTATGCCCGCAACGGCAAATTTGCCAAACGCCGCGCGTGGGCAGTGACAAAAGATGATTCGGAATTTGCGCCAGCAAAATTTGATGTCAACGAAACGTCGCAAGAGATCATCATCAACACAAATGCGATCTCAATTCACATCGAGAAAGGAACGGGCAAAATCTATTTTTCCGATTCGCAAAACCAAATTTTTTGCGCCGATGTTTCATCCGTTACATCTGTTAATCCATCCGTTGCCAAATCCATTGCCACTGGCGAACACTTCTACGGCTTCGGCGAGCGCACCTACTCCTCGCTCGAAAGAAGCGGACGCATCTACACCCACTGGGCGAGCGACACCGCCGCGCCGCACACACCCGATGTGGATCGCATGTACGTCGCCATCCCGATCTATTTCTCAGTCCGCCCGAATCTTGCTTACGCCGTTTACTTCAACAATACCCATCGCTCGCAATTCGATGTCGGCTACACCGATCCGAATCAAATTCGTTTCAGCGCCGATGGCGGCGAGATGGATTACTACGTTTTCTATGGACCGACTCCGCGCGAAGTTAATGAAGGCATCGCTCAATTGCTCGGCACACATCCTATGCCACCGCGTTGGGCGTTGGGCTATCACCAGAGTCGTTGGGGATACAAAAGCGATTCGGAGATTCGCAAACTCGCGGCAGAATTTCGCAAACGAGAGATTCCGTGTGACGTGATTCACTTTGACATTGATTACATGGACGGCTACCGCGTCTTCACCTGGCATCCCACGCGATTCAAAAGCCCAAAAAAGTTGATCGCCGATTTGCGGCGAGACGGCTTCCGCGCAGTGACGATCATCGACCCCGGCGTCAAAGCCGATAAACGGTATTTCGTCTATCAAGAAGGACTCAAGAAAAAGGGGGCGACCTGCAAAAACATTTAACGGATAAAGGCGTGAGCGGAATCTGGAACGACATGAACGAACCTGCCGTTTTCAAGAAACCGTTTAGCGAAGGCGGTGGAGAGGTGGGCACGATCCCTCTCGACGCTAAACAAAGTGAGACGACTCACGCCGAAGCGCACAACGTATTCGGTTACAACATGGCGCGTGCCTCTTACGAAGGTCTGCGAAAACTTTTGCCCGACGAGCGCGCGTTCACACTGACTCGATCTGGTTTTGCCGGGATGCAAAAATTCAGCGCTGGTTGGTCGGGCGACAACCATGCGTGGTGGGAACATCTGGAGACCAGTCTGCCGCAGTTGTGTCATTGGGGATTAAGCGGCGTGGGCTTTTTGGGTGCCGACATCGGCGGCTTTAACGGTGACGCTTCGCCCGAACTTTTTGCGCGTTGGATGCAGATCGGATCGCTCTACCCTTTCGCACGCGGACACTCGCACACCGATTCGATTTATCAAGAGCCATGGCGTTTTGGCGAGCGCGTCGAAAAAATCTGTCGAGACTATTTACGTTTGCGTTATCGCTTGCTCCCTTACATTTATTCTTTGTTCTACGAAACATCTCAACATGGTACGCCAATCTGGCGACCTATGTTCTACCACTATCCCAACGACGAACACACTTACCATTTACATGATCAGATTCTTCTCGGCGAATTTATTTTAGTTGCGCCGATCACCAAAGCGAATTGCGATCAGCGAACCGTGTATTTGCCGCAAGGCGAATGGTTTGATTATTGGACAGATGAAAAGATCACCAGCGCGACACACATCACCGCCCGCGCGCCATTAGAGGTCATGCCGCTTTATGTGCGCGCGGGCGCGGTCATCCCCTCCGGTCCCGATCTTAATTACGCTGACGAAAAACCTTTATCGCCTTTGACATTGGATGTTTACGCAGGCGAAGGCGAGTTCACGTTGTATGAAGATGATGGACACACGTTTGGCTACGAGCGTGGAGAGTTTGCGTTGACGAGATTGGAGATTAAAGATTCAAGGTTGAAGATTCACAAGCGCGAGGGAAATTATGCGCCGCCGTCACGCAAAATTATTGTTCGTCCGCATGGGATGGAGAGGAAAGAGACGGTTGAGGTGGAGGATGATGGGGAGGAGAAAATAATTTGGTTGTAGAGAGACGTTGCACCGCAACGTCTCTACGAAAAATTACGGTGACTTCGTCGGCGCGGGCGCGGCAACACCGATGCCCGTCCAGCTAAAGGTGCGCTCGTCACTCGTCGCGCCCGCCGGGGCATAAATCGGATCGCCCTTCGTGGTGGTGCCTTGTCGGCGCACTGTCACCACGCTCCATTTAAAAACATGCGGGTTCGTCTCAACAGGTTTCATATCCACGTTGACGATGAAGCGCGTGGTCGTGGTCACTTCTTGTTTGCGCTTGGCGCAGTTGCACGTCACATCTTCCAACGTCACCATATAGGCTTCACCCTGCTTCAACACATCCACCGCCGCCCATTGCAGAATTACGTTTTGTTCCGCCGCCGATATTGCCGCGCCGTTAGGCGGGTTGAGAAGTGACGGCGCAGGATACGGCGGAAGACTCGTCGCCGTCGGCGTGGGCCCCGTCGTCGCGCGCGGCGCAAATAACGGAATGGAAATTTTTTGTCCGGTGCGTAAGCCTTGCCCGCTTTCGGGCAGACCATTTTCCTTCGCCAACACTTTCACGTCCACATTAAATCGCGCGGCGATGCTGAGCAACGTATCACCCGCTGCAACAGTGTAGGCGGTGCGTGGCAGTGCTGTTTGAGTCAACGCTTCGGCAACGGGAGTGTTGGATGCCGGTGCAGTGGGAGTGTAAGTGGGTTGCGGCAGAGTAAGTTTCTGCCCCACAAAGATCGGGCAGGCTTGCGAGAGTCCATTCGCTTCTAGAATCGTTTGCACCGAAACATTATTTTTAAAAGCAATGCTGATACACGAATCACCTTGCGCCACCGTATACGTAATCGGCGGCAGAGGCGTGGGAGACGGCGCGGGAGTTTCGGTGGCGGTTGGTGCGGGCGTAAACGTCGGCGGCGCGGACGGACGAAGGGTGGCGATAGGAGTCGAGGTCGCTAAGAAATTTCCAAGTGGGATCACGCCGAGCGCGCCGAAGATCAGAATCACACTCATCAAAATGAAGACGACGATGATCCCCAGCGCAACCGGCATCGGCAATGAGATCGCTCCGCGTGCGGGAGCCGCCGATTCAGTTTGAGCCGGAGTCGTCGGGGCTGCCGCCGTTGGCTGTGTTGGCATTTGCGACGGGGGGATGCGGGTGGGCTGCAAAAACGACGGGCGTTGAGGCAAGATCGATCTACGGGCGCGAATGGGTTGAGTGCTGGCGGCGGGTCCGCCGAGGTCTGCGCCGCAAACAATACACTTGGTCGCCAGATCGCCAACGCGCGTGCCGCAAGTAGGGCATACTCGCGGCGGAGTCGGATTCGGTTTTGTCATCGTAAAGCGATTATACCAAAGCGAATCGTGTAATAATTAGTGAGGGGTAATTGGTATAGAGATCGGAGATTACGATATGCGCCAACTCTCTCAACGCCTTCTAAATTTTCTTTTTCCCTTGATCTTGCTCGCTCTCGCCTGCGCCTCACCCAACGTCCCGAATCCCTATCGCGCCCCGACTCTGATTCCGTTAATCAAACCGACGAATACGGCGATGCCGACTCTGACATCTGCGCCGCCAACGACTCCACCGACTCGTCTGCCTACTTCAACGCCAACTTCGACGCACACGCGAACACCTTCGCCACAAGTTAACCCGCGCGTGGAACTGCGCCTGAGCGCGACGACTCTTAAAGTGGGCGAGACGTTGAGCGTGACCGCACAAGCGGTAGACTTGGGCTTGCCGATCTTCTATGTTCGAGTTAAAGATGGCGCGGGAGATTTTCAAGAGATGGTTCAAATCACGTACGATAATAAAACAAGAAACGTGAAAGACGTGAGCAGGGTTCTAGAATTTGTTTCGGGGTCGGGTGGATTGAATCAGGCAACGGTTGTGTTCCGGGGCCGTGCCGCCGGGACGGCATCTATTCAGATCAATGCCACAGGTGAGATACATTATGGCTATCCAGGTCCGGCAACGTTTGGCGGTGGATCATCGCCAGCGATCTCGATTCAAGTAAATCCGTAAACAATCGCTGACACTGGTAACGAGGCGATGAAGGGATGGTAAAATCAGTTGAAGCGGAGAATGTGTTGTTATTCAAGAAGTGAGGTTGCGATGAACAAACTTATTAGCATGACCGAAGCGCGGAAAAAATTTCCGCAATTGGCTAAAGATATAAATGCAAAGAAGAATTCTTATATTCTCATGCAGAAAGATCAGCCTTATCTCGTGGTGATGTCCTATAAGGAATATCTTACACGTTGCACACGCGAAGAGGTCAAAGAGCACTTCAATAAACTTTGGGCAGAAGTGGGGAGAAAGAATGCTCACTTTTCTGAAGAGGAAATTGAACTCGACATTGAACAAGCAATACAAGAACGCCGCCAGAGGCGCAAGAAATGATGTTCTCGGTTGTAGACACCAACATTTTGATTCGCGCTTTAATTCGACCACAAGGCACTGTGGGGCCCATCATCGTCCGACTCGAGAATGAAAAATTTACGTTGGTCTATTCAAAAGATTTGATTGCCGAATTAGATGAAACGCTCCACTTACCGCGAATCATGAGAAAGCATGATCTAACTGATCAGACCATTACGGCATATATCATATTGCTCAAAAAGCATGGCAAAGAAGTAGAACCCACACGCACCGTTACTATCTGTCGCGACGTAGACGACAATAAGGTGATCGAAGCCGCGCTTGAGGGCAATGCAAATTACGTCGTCACAGGCGACGACGATCTATTGTCGCTAAAGCAATTTGAAAATATCCGTTTCATCCAACCGAAAGAGTTTTTAGAGATTATTGACGCCAACGTTTCGTAACTGATGATCCATCCTCCCTTAATAAAAAAAGACCCTTCGGGTTTTGTAAACCCGAAGGGTCTGATATTTAAGCCGGCGGCAGCACCGAGATCAAAACTGATTTTTCTTGATTGGTCAGGTTAGGCAGATCGGCGATGGCAGCCCCGGTGTAAGGGGCTTTGCGATCCTTCGCAATATCGGTGATGCCCGCGCCTTGTATCTTGCTCCAGTACACATCGGCGCCAAACACTTTGGCGAAGGCGTTGATCATCATTTGGTTGGTGATGTTGGATGGCGGCGCAAAAGCTTTAACGGCAGCCGCTTCCGACGATTCGGTAGCAGGCACAGAGGCGGCAGCCCCTGAGGACGTTGGCGCAACCCCGCCGACCCACGCGATCAGATCATCCACCGTGCCGTTGAAATAATTTTTATCCACGTTGCCATTCACGCCGGGGATGCTTCCACTTTCGGTGAATTGCCAGATCGTCCACGTCGTCCAACCGTTTGGAATTTTGGAGGGACCATTGCCTTCGACGTAACTGGCGATCCACAATGGATAATCATTTGTCCACGACGGCGTTTGATTCGAGGCATCACGCATGAAGTCGTTCCAGAACCACAAGCCGGTGTAGATGATCGGTTTGCGACCCGACATGCTTTCGATTGCGTCGAGGCAGGTTTTGACGCGGCTGACCAGATCGGGTTTGCTGACGATGCCGGTGCGTTCCTCTACATCCAAGACGGGCGGCATATCACCTGGTTCAAGTTGCAACGCGCGCGCAAAATTTTCGGCTTGCTTGAGCGGGTCTTTGCCGGGTTGGAAATAATGGAAGCCGCCGCGAATGACTCCGGCTGCTTTCATGCCTCGCCAGTTATCTATGAACGTCGGATCCATATAAGTTTCGCCGTCGGTGGTTTTGGGAATACCGAATGAGGCTCCGGCGTCTTTGACGGCTTGCCAGTTTACTTGTCCTTTCCAACGTGACACGTCAATTCCAAGAGCGCGGTTTGAGTCGGGCATAATCATCTCTCCTTTGTAGTAAGGTGACAGTTACTTTTGAAGTGACTGTCACCTATATTATAAAGTCAATTTCGTTTTGTGCTTCACCCGTGTTAGGTGTTTAATGGAAGGATGATCAAAGCTAAACCGATCACCTTAGCCCTTTCGGGCGGTGGGGCGCGGTGCGCGGCGCACGCCGGAGTGTTAAGCGTCTTGGACGATGTCCGCATCCCGGTCGAGGCAATTGCCGGAGTGAGCGGCGGCGGACTAGTGGGCGTGCTGTATGCGCTCGGTTATTCACCCATCGCCATTCGTGATTATTTTGCCGACACGCAGTTGATCGAAGTTTGGGAATTTGATCCGACTCGCCGCGCGATGTTCGGCACCGAAAAAATTCGGGCGCGCACGCGACAGATGGTGGGCGAGAAAACTTTTGCCGATTTAAAAGTCCCGGTGACACTCATCGCCACTGATCTCTCTAGCGGGCGCGAAGTGCATTTAAACAGCGGCTCGCTGCTTGAGGCGATCTTGGCGACGACGGCGATACCGGCGGTGATCGCACCGCAAACAATTAACGGAATGTTGTTGGTGGATGGCGGCGTGGTGAACCCTCTGCCGGTGAATGTAGCGCGGACGATGGGCAAGCGCGTGGTGGCAGTTGAACTCGGAGCGCATAACAACTCGCCTGATCAATATACGCAATTGTTTGAGGCGCGCGGTCCGATGCAAGTTGCCACCGAGATCGCCAAGCGATTGCAAGTGGCAGGCATCATGGAGTCGGCGCATCAAGCGGGGGTGATCACTTCTCAACGGTTTATCGAAATGTTGATCGCGCTGCATCCGCCGGATGTGTTGATCCGTCCGGAAGTGGGGCAGATGGGATTGTTTGCGTTTGATCTTTCGGATGAGGCTTACAAGCAAGGGGAAACCGCCACACGCGCGCAGCTAACTCTATTGGAAACGTTAGCCCGTCCCACGTTAAAGTCGCAGATCGATTCGATGTGGAAGCGAGTAACAACAAGACCGCGTCGGTTGTAACTACTCAAACCGTCATTGCGAGGAGCGCACTTCGCGACGAAGCAATCTCATGTAGGCAAAGCCGGAGATTGCTTCGCAAAGAACGCTCGCAATGACGATCTGGCTTATCTATTCGGAATAAACAACACTTGCCCGCGATAAATTTTGTTCGTGTTGCTAATTTTATTAACCGACGCGAGATACGAAGTGCTCCAGCCATAGCGTTGGGCGATCTTCGACAACATATCGCCATTCTGCACGGTGTAATAGAATCCATTTGAACTTGAAACTTTGACACACAACGATGTGCCGTAGTAGATTCGATTGATGTTGCTGATGCCGTTGAGACTCGCCAGCGCGCTGGTCGTCGTGCCGTAACGCGCGGCGATCTTGCCCAACTGGTCGCCAACTTGCACGGTGTAACGTTGGGCACACGCGGCAGAGACGGCGTCACCAGAATCGGCGGTGGCGGGCGCGGCAAAAGCTAACGCGGCGAGAAGCGCGATCAGTATTGCAGAGATAATCCGTTTCATTGCTTACGTTCTCCTTCATTGATTACAATAATACAGATTGGGCAAAAATAGCAATACGTTTATGAAGATTTATGGAGACATTATGAAGCCTCACTCAATTTTGATCATCACACTTGTTGCGCTCACGTCGTGCGCCACCCCTACACCAACGCCTACGCTCGTGCCGACGGTGACACCGTTGCCAACGTCAACGTTCACGCCCGTGCCGCCCACGGCAACATCCGCGCCCACAGCCACACCCGCACCAACCATTCCGCCCTTGCCAACATTCAGCGGCGATCCAGTTTTCATCGGCGCGGGCGATATTGTGGATTGCTTTAACGGGTGGAGTGAGAAGACGGCGGCGATCATCGAGAAGACTCAAGGTGTGGTGTTCACAACGGGCGACAACGCTTACGATTCGGGATCGCCCGACCAATTTAAAAATTGTTACGATAAGACGTGGGGCAAATTTAAAGATCGCACCAAGCCATCACTGGGCAATCACGATTACGGCACGTTGGGCGCGTCGGGATATTTTAATTACTTCGGCGCGGTAGCAGGAGATCGTCTAAAGGGTTACTACAGTTACGATCTCGGCGCGTGGCACATCGTCGTCATCAACAGCAACTGTATCGAGCGAAATCGCTGCAACGAAAATTCGGATCAAGTGAAATGGTTGCGCGAAGATTTAAACGCCCACCCCGCAAAATGTACGCTCGCCTATTGGCATAATCCGTTGTACACGGCAGGATCGTATAAAGGGCAAGGACAGTTCATGCAAACTGTATGGCAAACACTGTACGACGCAGGCGCGGAGGTAGTTCTCAATGGACACGATCACAATTACCAACGCTTTGCGCCACAAGACGCCAACGGCAAGTTGGATAAAGAAAAAGGGATGCGCGAATTTGTGGTTGGCACCGGCGGCAAAGACCTTTACAACATCCCGCAGCCGATCCCGAATCTCGAAGCGTTCAACTTCACCTCTTTTGGCGTGATCAAATTTACTCTGCGCGCCGCAAGTTACGAATGGCAATTTATTCCGGTGGAGGGTCAAACGTTTAAAGATGAAGGGAAGGACACATGCCACTAGCGGATGGCGGGTAGCGTATCGCGTATAGCCATCTGCCATTCGCTACCCGCCATTCGCTATAAGCCATTCGCCATACGCCAGAAGCCATGTACACCCACGCCCCTCTCAACTACACTTGCCCTTTCTGTTTAATTGCCCACCAGATCGAGAGCGAACACGTTCACACGGTTGACGGCGACATCGTCTATCGCACCAAATCGATCACGGCGATGATCGGTTCACATCAATGGACAAACAATCGCGGTCACGTCATCATCATCCCTAACGAACACTACGAGAACATTTACGACCTGCCGATTCATCTCGCCACAAAGATTCACGAAGCGGCACAAAAGATTGCATTGGCGATGAAAACTGCCTATCGCTGTGATGGAATCTCCACACGACAGCACAACGAACCGGCGGGCAACCAAGACGTCTGGCATTATCACCTTCACGTCTTCCCGCGTTATCGTGATGACAATCTCTACGCCACACCGCGCGGCGGCGTGATGCCCGCCCAAGAACGGGCAAGATATGCCAAACTGTTGAGAACCCAATTATGGGGTTAATGGAATAGATCAGCGGCGCGCGTGAAACTACTTGATCCAAAATGGCAATTTACGATTACACTATAGTGACTCCCATGCTGTAGAGCGGCGCAAAGATTATGACTTGGCAGTATTCAAACTACTCTCACGTAATGTTCTTAACCGCGACCGTCGCACTTATCCTCGCGGTATTTGCATGGCGGCGGCATCTAAACTCGATCAGCCTCCCCTTTATATTTCTCTCCCTCGCCGTCGCCCAATGGACATTCTTCCGCGCCCTGCAAGCCGCCGTCGTTGAAATTCCGGCAAAGATACTCTGGGCAAAGTTCGCTTACGTCGGCATCGCCGGCACACCGTTGTTCTGGCTCATCTTCATTTTGCGCTACAGCCAGCAATTCCACTGGCTCACACGCCGCCACATCCTCGCCGCCTCCATCCTCCCATTTCTCACCGTCCTCATTGCTGCCACCAATGAGCAGCACAATCTGTTGTGGAGCAGTTTCACCCCCGATACCGGCATCGCGGGTGACTATCTCATTTTTCATCCCGGTCCCTGGTTTGTCCTCTTCCTCATCTATAGCTACTCGCTCATCTTCATCGGCGTTCTGGTCTTGCTTCGGATGATCCGTCACGCGCCAAAAATTTACCGTCATCAAGCCGTCGGGCTCCTCTTTGGCGCCCTGATCGCCTGGAGCGGCAACATCATCTACTTAAGCGAGACCAACCCTTGGCGCGGCGTAGAGTTAACGCCCCTGACCATAGCAATCGCCTGCATCATTTATGTGTTTATTATCTTTCGATACCAACTACTCGATCTCATGCCAATGGCGCGCGACGTGCTGATCGAGAACATGAATGACGGCGTGATCGTGCTAGACGCTCACAACCGCATCGTAGACCTCAACCCTGCCGCGCGGCGGCTCATCGGTGCTCACAACCGCATCGTAGACCTCAACCCTGCCGCGCGGCGGCTCATCGGTGACGCCGCCAACCCCTCCCAAACGAACGACGTGGAAGAGGCATTGAACAAACGCTTCGACCTGGTCACCCGCTACAAAAATGTGACCACTGCAGCAAGAGACACCATCGGCATCAACGAAGACCCCCCACGCTACTACGACGCGCGCATCACCCCCTTGCGCGACAAAGACGGGCATCTCACCGGACGGATGATCGTCCTGCGTGACGTGAGCAACCTCAAACAAATCGAAATCGAAGTGTTGAATCAAGCGCAGCTAGTAGCACAGCGATTGGCTGAACTTGAGACGATCCACGACATCAGCCAAGCCTCTGCCTCACGGTTAAAAGTAAATGCGCTTTTAGAATTCGTCGGAGAGAAAATTCTTCAGACGTTTAAAGTGCAGGGCGTGTACATTGCCCTCCATGACAAACAAGAAAACGTGTTTCGTGTTCCTTATTGGCAAGTGTATGACGAGCGACTTAACCGCGCGCCCGTTCCGTTTGGGCAAGGGTTAAGCGGCATTATCTTTAGCACCAAACAACCCCTGGTCATCAACAACAACTACGAACAACGCTCCACCGAATTAGGCGTGGTGCGTGTCCCCAACAGCCGAGGATCCATCCCCAAAGCCTGGGTAGGCGTGCCGATGATTGTAGGCGACGAAGTGATCGGGATACTCAGCGCGCAGGATTACCATAACGAAAATGTGTTCACCGACGAGACCGTGCGATTATTAACCACCATCGCCGCCAACTTTGGCATCGCCTTCCAAAACGCTCAACTGTATGAGGCGGCGCAACAACGCGCCGCAGAATTGCAAGACCTACACAAAGAAGCGGAAGAGCGAGTCAAGGAACTGGCGAGCATCAACGCCATAGGGCAAGCGGCGGCATCCCAACTGGAGATGGGCACCCTGTTTGAATTGGTGGGCAAAAAAATCTATCAAGCCTTTGACGTGGAAGCAGTCTACATCGCCCTTTATGATCAAGACACGGGATTGATCCACCTCCCCTACTGGGATTCTCCACAAGGGCAAATCGGAAACCGCACGATGCGCTTAGGCGAAGGACTGACGTCGGTCATCATCTCCTCCGGGCAACCACTTTTAATTGATCACGACTACATACCACGCAGCGCCGAGCTAGGCGTCAGTAGAATGCCAAACTACTCCGGCGGGCTACCCAAATCGTGGCTGGGCGTGCCGATGCGCTTGGGCGATAAGATCATTGGCGTCATCAGCGTGCAAGATTTTAAACGCGAGTACGCCTTCACTCCGGCAGATATACGTTTGCTCGCCACCATCGCCGCCAACGTGGGCATTGCTATTCAAAACGCGCAGCTCTACAAAGCGACCCAACAACGCGAAACCGAAGTTCGTCATGCCAACGAGCAACTTCGCGTGCAACTTACAGAGATCGAAGCACTGCAAGCGCAGCTGCGCGAGCAAGCCATCCGCGACCCGCTCACCGGATTGTTCAACCGCCGCTATTTAATAGAAACTCTCGACCGCGAAGTTGCCCAAGCCGTTCGCGCTTCCACGCCATTAAGCATCATCATGATCGATCTGGATCGCTTCAAGAAAATTAATGACACCTACGGGCATAAAGCGGGAGACGTGATGCTGCAAACGCTGGGGACTCTGCTCGCCACTAAAACGCGCGATGGCGACATCGCCTGTCGCTACGGCGGCGAAGAATTTATCATCGTATTACCGGGGGCTTCGCAGACCATTGCACAACGGCGCGCCGAGCAAATGCGCTCTACCTTTGAAGAGCTGCGTATCACCTACGGTGGGCATATCTTATCCGCCACGCTCTCTGCCGGAGTCGCAGAGTTCCCGCTCAACGGCGTGGATGGCGAATCGGTTTTGGAAGATGCGGATAAAGCACTCTATACTGCTAAATCACTGGGTCGCAATCGCGTCGTTGTTTCAGAAACTACATCTGTCTAAATAACCAAGCGGCATTGCGTTCTGCTTTAACGTTGCGTGCATAACCATCCTTGAAAACAAAAACCGCGCCTCTTGGCGCGGTCTTGTTTTATTCAGTTGTGACTCACTTTGCCGGATTAGGCTTCAGAGTTGGCGTGCTTGCCGGAACTCCGCGCCATGGTGTGCCGATGAGGCGAAGCAGGAAGAAATCTGCGCCGATGTAACCGGACACCTTCCAAGCCAAGATGAGGAACACCGCAATCGTGAAGAGCATCGGGTTCGTGCTTGCCGATCCGGCCATCATGAAGTTCCAATTCATAAAGCCGCCGAAGAAGGCGGCGATGCCAGTGAACGCGCCGAGCATGAGGGCGATGCCAATCAGTAATTCGCCGGCGATAACCAACTTGGAGAACCAGGTATAGGATTGTGTATCGAGCATGAATTGAATGAAAGCGCGATACCAGTCAAACGTAATGAGCGGACGACCGGTGGCAGGGATAGCAGCTGCACTAACCCAATAAGCTTTCAGTGCTTCGCCCGTGTCGTACCATTTAGGGTTGGAGAGCTTCGGCAAAACAGAGTTGATCCACGTCCAGCCCAGCCATAAGCGGAAGGGCAGAAACAACCATCCCGCGCGAACATCGGTCAGTAACTTTTGAACTAATGGCGGGTCCTGAACAAATTCCCCTTTACGAGTAATAACAGCAGACATGATAACCTCCAGATTTGAACTTTGAAATTTTTTGGATAGCCATTTGGCTATTCTTTTTTCTTTATCGTGTCTGCATTGTAGGATTCATTTGCACCTCATGTCAGTAATAATCATACTATTCTGGATATGACTAGGCATAATTGAACTATGACAGCCGCCTATCTGCTATATGACTTTCTATATAAGCCACTTATACAATTTGCCTTATTCTTAAGGTGACGCCGCCACTACACCTCTGACTCCCGACTTAAGAGTATGCGCTTTCAGTGTGGGTGACAGTCGGCACTACGAGAGCAGACAGTCAGAGGCTATGCTGTATTCAACCCGTTAGGAGGTCATTATGAAAAACTCACTTGTCAAAGATTGGATGAGCAAGGACCCGGTCACAGCCGATGTGCATACCATACTGCCCGACGCGCACAGGATATTGCTAGAGAAAAAGATTCGCCGCTTGTTGGTCACCGAGAATGGCAAACTCGTTGGCATTGTCACGCGCGGCGACATTCGCGGCGCGGAACCGTCTGCCGCAACGAGCCTCAGCATCTACGAATTGAATTATCTTCTGGCTAAACTCACGTTGGATAAGATCATGAAGCGCAACCCCCTCACCGTCACCGCCACCACCAGCGTAGGCGAAGCGGCGCGGCTGATGTTGGAGAACAAGATCGCCGGACTGCCCGTGGTCGAAGGCGATAAACTCGTCGGTATTATCACCGAGTCCGACATCTTCCGCATGGTCGTCAAGACTTGGGACACCTTATAAATCGTCTCGCTATATCTCAAACCGCGCAAGAAAATTCTTTAACTGGACTTACGCACATTGAGCCGCTAACGTCATTGCGAGTGTTCTTTACGAAGCAATCTCGGTCACGCTTTGAGATTGCTTCGTCGCAAAGAACGCTCCTCGCAATGACGCTTGAGCAGTTACCTTTAAACAAAAAATGCCGAGTGTCTGTGACACTCGGCATTTTGCTTTATTGGCTTTACGTTACGATGTCGCCGGTGCTTCGCTATACCCCACGACCCATTCGCCGAGTCGGCTCAGCGTCACCGAATCGGGACCGAGATTCTCGGGAAGCTTGCGAGCGAACTGCACTGCCTTTTCAAAGGCGGCGTTATCTTCGAGACCCAGTGCTTTCAAAACAAAGTTATGCACTTTCTCGCGATGGATCGCACCGCTATAGAAATTGGTGCGGTTAACCGCGCGCAAGAAATGACGGGCATTGGGGATCAAGCTAAGCGATGGCATTTGAAACCCGTCAAAGACTTTCTTCAACGTCTCAAATGCGTCCGACGGGAAGTATTTGATGTGAGTCTGCACCACCCTGAGAAAGATTCCGTGATGCGCCACTTCGTCAATGCCCACCACCCTGAACGCTTCCGAAGCGCCGATCTCCGATCCGCGCGACGTCTCTTCAGCCGTAGGAGCCGAGGGCAGCCCGTATTCTTCACGGATGCGGGCGCGCATTTCTTGGTAATTAAAGTACGTCGCCCGTTCTTGAACCATGGCATAAGCGCTGAAACCAAGCGGCGTCTCCATCCCCGGATGTTGTTGCGGACTCCAACGGAAGTTGCGCACTTTGTCGAGATAGGTGTTCAGTTGTTCTTCGGTGCGGGCAAGTGAATGTTTCAACACCAGTTCCCACGACACACCATGCTTCGCTTCCTCCGCGCCCCACTGCAGCTGCATGTTGCGCCGCAGACGTGACTCGCGAAATATGTTCATACTCTCCAAAACATAATCGCCCACATATTCTTCGACGCCGAGGAAGCCTTCGATTAAGTGAACAGTCTCCGCGCTGAGGCGGTTTCCCCATTGGCGCATCTCGTCCAATGGAAAGTGATGCCAGGGCGACCAATTGCGATTCTCCAACGCGCGACCGAAGTATTCGATGTAATGTTCGAGCAAGTCACGATCCAGCGCGCGTTGTTTTGCTTCGCGCGTCCAGGGACCTTTGACGATTTCGGGCAGGTGAAATTTAACGGGGAGGTTGTTTTTGAAACGGGGCATTGCGGATCATCCTTTGTGGTTTTGCCCCGAATGTGCAGGCAGTGTAGCCGCAATAATAGCACAACTATTATCCACTTTGAAATTTTGCGAAGGCTTCCAAGATAACTGAAACACTAGCATCATCACCCACGTATCGGCTGTAATGCGCGTAACGGATGATGCCATTCGTATCCACAATGAATTGACCGGTGAGAATCTTGAGGTCGCCGGTTAACGCCCCCGGTGTGAATCCGTTTGCCGCAGCACGAATGTGGCTGACCACGACCGGTCTCGAAAAAAGTTCGGCAATGGTGTGGCGCTGGAGTCCGTAACGGGTGTGAGTCTCCGTGCCTGCACCGCAAACGCAGGTGATGCTCGGCGCATAACGCTGCGAGTAACGTTGAACGTGTTGGGGTTCGCCGATTCCCACGGCAAGTATCTTCAAGCCAGCTGCTTCAACTTCTTGGTGTCGTTGCTCTAACTGAGCAATCCAATGGCGGCATACAATTCAACCAAAGTAACGCAAGAAGCAGAGCAGAGTCGGTGTACCCGTCCACATCTCGCGCAGATCTATTTTGAGTTCGCTGATTACATCCATGATTAAAAAGATTAAGCCAAAAGTTGGCGGATAGTTGTGCAGGCCTCGGCGGCAGACTCCCCCAGGAAGGTGCCGGGGATTGACGTGCGAAGCGCAGGATTGATATTAAAAGCGCGACCGCCGAATCCGAAGCGCGGCGCGGGTTTAAGATACGATAACATTTGATGAAGCCGTTTGAGATCACGCGCCGCCTCCGGCGTGGCGGCAGAGATACAGATCATCGCCGGCTTCTCGGTGCGGGCATAAATCACCACATCATCTATCGGAACATCCGCGCCCAAAAAATCCACGCGGAAGCCGTCGCGGCGCAGCAACACCGACACCATTAACCCGCCCACATCGTGCCGCTCGTTGGGCGCGCAACCAACCGCAATACGCGGCGCGCCCCGCCGCGTGGGATAGGATTGCAGTAGCGTCATCAACCGTCCGCGCACATAGCTCGTCGCAAAATGTTCAGCCACCACCGAAATTTCCTGGCGATGCCAGGCATCGCCGATCTCCGCCATACACGGCGCCAACACCTCAACGCAAATCGTGGTGAGATCGAACACAGCGTGCGCCTCATTTAATATCGAAGCGGCAGAGTCCTCATCAAGTTTGATCATTGCTTGATACAAACGTGAAGCGAACTGCGCCGGGGGTGTTGCCGCCTTGCGTGCGCCGCCAATTTCGCTAGCGAGCGGCGGCTCCGGCAATGTACCGGCGCGGCGCATCTCCAAAAGAGTCGCCGCCGCCCGGCTGATAGACACCCCCGACTCCACTTGGCGCTTAAGCCAACGCAAAACTGCCACGTCACGATCCGAATACAAACGATAATTGCCGTTGGTGCGATGCGGCTCCAATAAGTTATAACGCCGTTCCCAGGCGCGCAGAGTCACAGCGCGAATGCCTGTTTGAGCGCATACAGATTTGATGGTGAATTTCGGTTCAGTGGAGAGATCGGCGATGGATGCCACGAGAGAAAATTATAACGCAACACTCGCGTGACTGTTCTAAAACGCTCCCTACGGTTTGGGAGGTTTGTTCGGGTTGTCTGGTTTGTCCGGCGGTTTGTTCGGATTGTCCGGTTTGTCCGGCGGTTTGTTTGGGTTGTCCTGTTTATCCGGTGCAGGAGTGTTCGTCGGCGCTGGCACAGCTGTATTCGTTGGCACGGGTACAGGGGTGCTTGTCGGCACGGGTATAGGCGTATTGGTTGGCACTGGCACAAGTGTGTTCGTCGGCACGGGTACAGGTGTGTTGGTTGGCACAGGTAGTGGTGTATTCGTTAAAACTGCTAAAGGCGTTTCCGTTGGCACTGACGCGGGCGTATCCGTCGAAATTGACGGAGGCGCATCTGTTGGCACTGACTCAGATGAATCCGTTGAAACTAGGGCAGGTGTGTTCGTCGCCGCAGGTGTAGGAGAGGTGTTCGCCGGCGTTGGCGGTGTCACCGTCGTGGTAGTCTGTTCCGCCAACTTCAGAGGGGCAACATTGAGCAAGAGTTTATCGCGTGCCTCGTCATCGCGTATAGCCTCCTGCTCCAAGTTCGGATCAAGTGGGTTGAGGAACACTATATCTATGCTCTCGGCACTGTAATCGTCTTGACGATAGGGAACGGCGACAAAATAAAGCGGCACCGGGTTGGGTCGGCTAAAAGCCAACGCAATCGCAGCCCAGACCACTATTAATCCCAGAGCGATTGACGCAGTAATCGCTGCACCCCACAAAATTGTTTCACGTTGCCTGTTCATATATTGGGCATCCCCATCTCAAAGCTGATCCGCCGCCGCGCTGTTATGGTTTGCATCATACAGACGCTGCAATTCTATATCCGTCAATTTGAACTCTAAATTCAACTCCTGCTTGGATTGCTCGAACCGAGAGGCGGCATCCTTAATCCACAACTGCACCGATTCGAGCGGCAAATTCTTAGCGGCTGCAATCGTAGTTGGATCAAATCCTCGGCAGTATAGGTAGACTGTTTCGAGTACGTTACGGTGGGGTACCTCATCGCTCTGTGTCTGGTCTTCCGCTGCTATGTTTGTCGAAGTCTTCATCAGCCGCATACCGATGAGATTGTAGACACGGACCGATTCGGTCCTCCCTTTGAGGGCAACTGCGCCTTGATCAACAACCAGCAATTCGTCACGTTCGCCGTAGGTTTTGTAAACCTCCTCGCTAATTAAAATATTACTGTCGGTGAATTGACTTGAGAGCCCTTGTATACGTGCCGCCACATTGACCGTGTCCCCGATCACCGTATATTCAAACCGCTCCTCCGCGCCGACGTTGCCTGTGATAACCTCACCCGTATTGATGCCGATACCAATGTTGATCGGCTTCAAGCCCTCCTGCAGACGGCGCGCATTAAACTCTGTGATGCGGATGCGAATCGAAAGCGCCGCGCGGAGCGCCCGCCGCGCTGTTTCGCTGGGTTCCAATTTCACAGGCGCTCCAAAGATGGCCATCGTGCTGTCGCCGCCAAACTTGTTGATCATCCCGCCAGCATCGCGGACTGCACCGTTGACGATGCTGAAGTACGTGTTGAGCATCCCCACCACTTCCTGCGGGCTGTGGCGTTCAGAAAAATTGGTGAACTCGCGGATGTCGGTAAAAAGCACGCTGACGACTTTTAGTTCGCCGCTCAACTGCAACTGATCACCCTGCAACACCGCCTCGCGCACTTCTTCGGAAACCATACGTCCAAACAAATCACGCATGAGTTCGCGCTGACGCAGTTGAGACACCATTTGATTGAACTGGCGACTCAACATGCCAAGTTCATCTTGAGATTGCTCCGGCACTTCGGCTTTCAAATCGCCCTTCGCTACTTGGCTTGAAGCCGTCACCAATTCAAACACTGGGATGGCAATTATTCTTGCGATCACGACGCCCAGTGCGATCACTGCCACTACCGCGAGCGTAAAAGCCACCGCCAATTGTGTTGGGCTCATCCGCGCACTACTGGTGATGAGCGCGCGCGGCAACGTCACCGCCACCGCCCAGCCACTGGGTTGACCACGCACTAGCAACGGACCAATAGCATCGTTGTATTCGTTAGCGTTCAAAATCCAAAGGCGGTTTTGCAGGGCGCGAGACCCCGCGACGTTAAGCGCAACCAGCACCTCAGAAGTCAGCGCAGGCAGGTGCACTTCTTTTGGAAATGTGCTGAACGCCGCCTGCCCGTCTGGCTGGTAGAGGGTAACTTGGGTGGCCGAGTCGGCGATCATTTTTGGCAAGAGCGTGCTCAATGGAAAACCGGCTAGCACCACGCCTACCCGTTGGTTGTTAAGGAGAAGAGGACCAGCAACGTACAACGCGGGTCCTCCGGGACCCGTCATCACCCCTGAGAACTTGTCGCCGAGATCATCCCTCTCGTCGGCAAGTACACGGCGCACCGGCATCCAGGCTGCAAAATCGGCGGCTTCATCCCTCACACTTCCTTCCGGTGTCAAACGCAACCCATAGATGAGTGTGCCGGAATTATCCAGCACATGCACCAATGGCACATGCGCGTTGACCACCAGTGGACGAATAAGTGTATTGAGATTGTCGGGCTCTCGGGCTAGTGCTGCCTCAGCCACGCCAGCAGTACGCGCGATGGCACGTTCCGTTATCAGCGCCTTCGACTCGGCTTGAAAAACTTCTGTGCTGGCTGTTTCAAAACCATCCACCAACTGAATGTTGAATCGCTCCTGAAGTCGGGTGACAAAGGATTGGGTAATCACCCACGTTGCCAGTCCGGCTAATAGAATAGCCACGACAAGGTAAGGAATCGTGATTTTGAAACGCAGCGGCAAAGAGAGAAACGCTGCGGCAGATCGAGCTAACGGATGGTTGTAACGTACTTCAGAAGTCTTCATTAAATCAGGTTCCATTTGGGGTTATATCGCTTCTGTCCCCACGTATCCAACCGAATTCTTTGAACTAAACAAGAGCATAACATGGAGAGTCTCAAAATATCACAAGGAGACCACTTGATCAATCAAGATTCACAAATGATTTATAGTTACTTCTGTATAGGTTGGGTCATTACACATATGCAAACTGCTAATGTGCGCGTGGTAAACTTGCCATCAAAAATAAAAAGGTGGCGTACATTCAATGCAAACAGGAAAAGCATCGGCTAGAGCAAATTCAAACATCGCCTATATCAAGTATTGGGGAAATTGCAACAACACCCTCCGTCTCCCCTCAAACAGTTCACTCTCGATGAATCTCGATGGGCTTCATACTCAAACGACGGTGACGTTTGAGTCATCGCTGAACGACGACGAAGTGATCATTGAAAACAAAACTCAATCGGGTGTGGCGCGCGAGCGGGTGATTAAACACTTAAACTTGATTCGGGATCGGGCAAAGATGGAAACACGGGCGCGAGTGGAAAGTGAAAATAATTTTCCGACGGGCGCCGGCATCGCCTCGTCGGCTTCTGCCTTTGCCGCCCTGACAACCGCCGCGTGCGCCGCCGCTCACCTTCAACTTTCCGAGCGCGAGCTGTCCATCATCGCCCGCATGGGATCGGGGTCAGCGAGTCGGTCTGTGCCAACAGGATTCGTGGAATGGTATTGCAGTGAACGCCACGACGAATCATTTGCCGAATCTATTGCGCCGCCCGAATATTGGAATCTGGTTGATTGCGTTGCCATCGTCAGCGCCAAGCATAAAGAGGTCGGCTCCACCGATGGTCACTCGCTGGCGAACACCAGTCCGTTGCAACAGGCGCGAGTCGAAGACGCACCGCGCCGACTCAAAATTTGCAAAGAGGCGTTGCTCAAAAAAGATTTTGCGCGCTTCGCCGATATTGTGGAAGAAGACGCGGTGATGATGCACGCCATTATGATGACATCGCGCCCGCCGTTGTTCTATTGGCTGCCGCCGACGTTGACGGTGATGGGCGCGGTTAAAGAGTGGCGCACGCGAGACGGCATCCCCGTGTGTTTTACGATTGACGCTGGAGCCAATGTGCATGTGATCACGTTGAGCGATTATGTAAGTGATATTGAATCACGATTACGAGCCATCAACGGCGTGCAAGATGTGTTGAAGGCGAAAGCGGGAGAGGGAGCGAGGGTAATGAAAAATGAACAATGATGCGGTTGGAGATTAGAGATTGGAGATTTGAAGTTGGGATTTGGGTTTTTTCTTTTCCTCCTTCCTAATTCATCCTTAATTCTTGAGGGGTATAATCTTTCCAAAGGAAATTTTGCAATGTTAGATTTTTTGTTAGAGCAAGCGTTGTTCTGGGGCGTGTTCCTGCTGGTGTTGGGCGGGTTAGTGTTCTTTCACGAGTTAGGACATTTTCTGGCGTCAATTTGGTGCGGCGTGCCGGTGAAAGAATTTGGCATCGGGTTTCCGCCACGATTGCTCGGCACGGCGCTTGATAAAGATGGCAACCGCCGCTGGTTCGGGATCAAGACTCCACCCGATGTAGATTCTAATTCGATGATCCTCTCACTCAATTGGATTCCGCTCGGCGGTTTTGTGCGCCCGGCGGGTGAAGATGATCCATCGGTGCCCAACGGGTTGTCGGCCTCACCGAAGCGGGTGCGCTTCACGGTGTTGGCGGCGGGTCCCGCGGCAAATCTGATCGTGAGCTGGATCATCCTCATTTTAATTTTCAGCACGGGCTTCCCCGAACCCACAAACCGGATCCGCATTGACGTGGTGGTGGATCCGTCACCGGCAAAATCGGCAGGGCTGCTGCCCGGTGACGTGGTGTTGACGGCGAATGGCGAAAGCGTGGATGTGCAAAATGGCAAGCTCAGCACCATCATTCGCGCCAGTTTAGGTCAACCCGTTTCACTCAAAGTGGAACGCAATAAAGAAATTTTAAATATCAGCGTGCTGCCGCGCACCGAGTGGCCCGAAGGGCAAGGACCGACGGGAATTGTGCTGGGCGCGGAGACTCACACCGCAACGTATTCACTGCCGCAAGCGATGTGGAGCAGTGTACAGGTGATCGGGATCCAGATGCGCGAGACGTTGATGCTGCCGGCGCGCGTGGTGGCGGGTCAATTGAAAGCGAGCGAAGTGCGGTTTGTGAGTCCGGTGGGCGTGAAGACGATCAGCGATGAAGTGGTGAGACGATCTATTAAGAATCAAACGGCGACGGACGTGCTGCAGTTCGCGGCGATCTTGAGTATTGCCTTGGCGCTGACGAACTTGCTGCCGTTGCCGGCATTGGACGGCGGACGTATTCTGTTTGTGTTGATCGAAGCCGTGCGCGGTAAACGCCTGGCGCCGGAACGCGAAGGCATGGTGCATTTGATGGGGATGTTTGCCTTGTTGACGTTGATGGTGGTGATGGTGATCAACGACGTGATCAATCCGGTGGTGGTGCGGTAATCTCTCAAACACCGAGTGTCTCGCCCACTCCGCTTCGCTACGGGGTGCTTCGCAAGACACTCGGTGTTTTGGCAAGATAGTGTGCAACGATGCCTAAACCTTCTTCTAAAACTTTTTCGCGGGCGATGCACGACTTGGCGAATGAGAAATATCCGCCAGCGAAAGACGATCTGCATCAGCTGTCTGACCTGAGCGACGATCAACT
>JACRLA010000264.1 GCA_016215145.1 Chloroflexota bacterium | reverse complement strand
ACCAACGAGCCGACGTGCGAATCGTGATCAGCCTGAGCAATGTAGATGAAAAATTAAAACGCACCTTCGAGCCGCGCAGCCCGGGAATCAAACGGCGATTAAAGATGATGGCGTCACTGGCAAATGGCGGCATCCCCGTTGGCACATCGCTCATGCCCATCTTGCCGTTCATTGGTGATCGCAAAGATCAAATTGAGGAGGCGATTCGCGCTACGAAAGATCACGGCGGCACATACATTGTTGCGGGCGGGCTGACGATGGCGGGTGTGCAAGCGGAACGATCATTGGACGCGGCGCGCGAATACGATCCTTCAACAGAAGAAAAGTGGCGGAAATTTTTTAATTGGCGCGAAGGCGGTCAACCCAACTATGGACCGACGCGCAAATACAACGCCAACTTGGGTTTGCGCGTGCGCGAGTTGTGTGTGAAGCACGGCGTGTTAGATCGAATGCCGCGCCCGATTCGTTATGCCAAGTTTCCGCTCAACAAACGAATCGCCGAAAAACTTTTGCTCAAGGTTTATGATTTGGAATTAGAGCAAGCGCACACCTCTCGTGTTTGGGCGTATCGCAAAGCAGCGTGGGCGATTGATGAGTTGTCGTATAGCGTAGAGGGCAAGAGTGAAAAGGAGTTGCAAGAGATTGAGGGTATAGGCGCGAGTGTGGCGCAGGAAATAGAAAAGATGATTCACGAATTGTAGAGACGTTCCGTTGGAACGTCTCTAAGACGACCCAACGGAACACCTCGGAGACGACCCAACGGGTCGTCTCTACGAAATACGGAGACAACATGATCAGCAAATCAATTTTAGAAACCATCAGTGATGATCGTTTTTGCGCGGTGTGCGACGGCATCATCAGCGACATGAATCGTTTGCCGGTGATGGGCGCGGCGATTGGAATATGGCATGAGGGCAAAGAATTCGGCGCGGGCTTCGGCGTCACCAACGTGGATCATCCATTACCCGTCACCGACGAGACGATATTTCAAGTGGGATCGATCAGCAAGACGTTCACGGCAACGGCGGTGATGCGCTTGGTGGAGATGGGCAAGATCGATCTGGATAAACCGATTCGATCTTATTACCCCGAACTCAAACTCAAAGATGAAGCCGTCGCCCAGAAAGTGACCATGCGCCATTTGCTCACACACAGCGGCGGCTGGGACGGCGATTACTTTAACAACTTCGGTTCTAACGACGACGCCCTAACGAAGCTGGTGGAGAAGTTAGCCGACTTGCCGATGCAAGTGCCACTCGGAAAAATTTTTTCGTATAACAACATGGGCTTTGCCTTGGCGGGGAAAGTGATCGAGATCGTCACAGGCAAAACGTGCGAAGAGGCGTTGAAAGAATTAGTATTTGAGCCGTTGGGTCTCACGAAAACTTTTTTCTTCCCGCGCGATATTCTCACCCATCGTTTTGCGGTGGGGCATGAGGTCTGGGAGAATGAAGTGAAGGTGGCGCGTCCGTGGGCGGTGGGGCGCGGCATCCATCCGGTTGGCGGCATCACCTGTAGCGTTAAAGAGTTGTTGCGCTACGCCCGCTTCCACATCGGCGATGGAACAGTGGATGGCAAAAGAATTTTATCCGCCGCATCCATAAAGATGCTGCAAACACCCGCGCTCACTTGGACGAATGAGCAACAGGTTGGGTTGAGTTGGAACATCGTCAACTACGGGGAGACCGCCACCATTGGACACGGCGGCGCGACCAAAGGATTCTTGGCGCAGTTACGCATTGTGCCTTCGCGCAATTTTGCGATTGCCATGTTGACGAACACCAGCCGAGGCGGTTTGCTTAACGTCGCCGCGGTGAGTGCCGCGCTGAAAAACTTTTTAGGCTTGGAGTTTCCGAAAGCCACGCCGATAACTGTGAGCGCGGATAAACTTAATGAGATCGTGGGCAGCTACGCTAACGTGTTTGAACGCTACGAGATACGACGCGAGAAAGATGAACTGATGCTGCACGACACACAACTCATCGGCTTCCCCACACCCGAAACGCCGTTGCCGCCGCCCACACCACCGATGAAGATGGCGTTTTACGCCGAAGATAAAATTGTGGTGTTAGAGGGTGGAATGAAAGATGCGCGCGGAGAATTTTTGCGCGACGATAGCGGAAAGATAAAATGGTTCAGGCTGGGGGCGCGGGCAAGGTTGCGCGAATAAATAGTTATTGCAAGACACCGAGTGTCTTTATAGACACTCGGTGTCTGTATAATCATGGGATGAAAACAATTCTCTCTCTCTCACGCAAATTGATCTTCGTATTATTAATTGCCGCGTGCAGCAGTCCGACGCCCAATGCGCCTGCCGCCACCGCGCCCGCGACGGCATTAGCGATCACACTCACCAACGATTTCACCCCACCCACCGGACGCGAGCCGAATGCGCGGAAAGAAAGCCCGGGAGAGTTCCGTTTGCTCAGCGCAACATCCACCTATGGATTAACTTTTACCCGCACCAACCAGGTGATCGGCGATCAGGCGAATCTGCCGGATATGATCGTGGATGAGCAAGGGCGAATCTTTTTGTATTACACGATTTCAAAAGTTGACAACATAAAAGATGCGTGCGTGGTGGCGATCTCCAGTGATAATGGCAAGACGTGGGTTTACAAATTGGTTAAGTTCAAAGGCATCGAACGACAAGCGTTAAGCGACCCCGATGTGGTGCGTTTGCCCGATGGCACCATTCGACTCTATGGCACAACGCAAATCGGCAAAAATATCGGCATCGTGGTTGGGGAGAGCAGAGACGGCATCACCTTTGATGTGCGCGGCACAGCGTTTGAGGTGGCGGGCGAGAACGCGCTCGATTCGATCACGTATCAATTCGGCGGTCAATGGCATATCTTGACGCTGGCAAACGAGAACATCGAGAACATGTTTTACGGCACATCGAGCGACGGGTTGAAGTTCACGTACAAAGAGCGTGTCACTTTCAAAGCAGACAATCGTCCTTACGCTCCGAGCAACGGCATCGCCGTGAACAACGGGTATCGGATGTATGCGTTTTCCATTCCAGATATTAGTTCATTCTTCAGCACCGATGGTAAAACGTGGAAAATTGAAGATGGCGTGCGCTTAGCGTTTGATAAAACGAATCCGTTAGAGAGTGAATTTGTTAAAGATGCGGCGGTGGTGAAGTTAGCGAATGGTAGTTATTTTATGGTGTATGCGACGAAGTTAAAGTAACTGCCTTTAGTCTTCATCAATCAGATCGATCTCCAAAGTGAATGCCATAGCAGCTTCTATTTCGTCCATTACATCTGTTGGCAACTCACCGATCAAGTTCAACAGTCGCGCGCGATCTACTGTCCGTATTTGATGGCATAAGGCAACAGACTCTTCACGCAATCCGCCTACGCCCTTCGCCACATAGACCCCGCTCGGCAACTGACGATATTTTTCAACTTGCGAAGCAGTGAACGGCACTACGACAACCGTCCGCGTGAACTCGCTGATCTCGTTACGCTGCACAACAAGCACGGAACGCACACCGCGCTGTTCCGATCCTTGCGTGGGATCCAAGTTAGCGAAATAAATTTCTCCGCGCCTCATGGGATTTTTGTTGCGGGCAACAAATGATCATCTACTTGTGCCGCATAGTCGCTCAAACCCATCTCTGCTAAAGCAACATCTTCCGATGCCACTGCCGCATACAACGCTCCAATGCGTGATCGCTCCGCGCCATTACGCAGCGTTGCTACTCGCTTTGCTAACCGCTCAAGCTTCGCTAAACGCTTTTGCACACGGCGATATTCGGCAATGTCTAAAACCACTGCCACGCGCACTCCCTGATCATCTGTAAGATACCGTGCCTGTAACATTATTTCGGCTCCTCACTACATCACGACGATGCAAATCACGCTACGCACTTAGAAACTGGATCGAGCAGAGTATAATTCAAAAATCGTGAAGAACCAACTTCTTAGATGGCTTCATGATTTAGCGATAGAATCAAAATCGCCTCACACAAGTAAGGCGATTTAAAAATTGGTGCGGTTGGAGGGACTTGAACCCTCACGTCTTGCGACACATGGCCCTCAACCATGCCTGTCTGCCACTTCCAGCACCACCGCGTTCTGTTGAGGCGACGCTCATTATACGCGGGCAGAAACCTTTGTCAATCAACGCCGAAGACCCGAAGGGTTTGAGTGAACACTGTGATCGCTTACGAACTTCCTCTCTTCCCTCTCAACACCGTCCTCTTTCCGGGGATGCCTTTGCCGCTTCACATCTTTGAGCCGCGATACAAAACGATGATCAACGAATGTGCGCGCGAGCAAAAACCTTTTGGCGTGGCGTTGATCCGAAACGGCGCAGAGGTCGGCGCAGCAGCAGAGCCGCACGACATTGGCACAACGGCGCGAATCACTTCTGTTCAACGAATCGCCGAAGGGCGATTGAACGTCGAGTCTATCGGGCAAGATCGATTCCGCATCATTGAATTGATTCACGACAAGCCGTATCTCTCCGCCATCGTCGAAAATTATCCGATGAACGACAACGACTCGATCAACGCCGGTCTCGCCGCCAACCGCGTGCGACCTTTGGTGACGCGCTACATGACCATGCTGGCGAAAGCGGCGAACACGCCATTTGATCATCACCGCTTACCTAACGATCCTCTTGCGCTGGCATATCTTGCCGCCATTGTGGTGCAAGTGCCGCTTATGGTTAAACAAAATTTATTGTGTATGCCAAGCGCCGCTCTTCTGCTGCAAGAAGAACACACTCTGTATCGTAGCGAGACCGCTTTGTTAAACGCCATGCTCACTCGCACGCCTGCCGACGATACGTCGCCGTTCTCGCCGAATTAAATTGAACCGCTACCGTCATTGCGAGCGCACTTCGCGAAGCAATCTCGGTCGCGCTATGAGATTGCTTCGTCGCGAAGAACGCTCCTCGCACTGACGCTGGGCAATCACGAAAGATCGACATGATTACCGACTCACAACCCACCTCTCACCGTTCCCCTCTTGCCGTCATCCTCTTCATCGTCGTCGCCACCACATTGCCATGCAGTCTCGTCGGTTATCACTTCGTGATGTGGTTCATGGGACAAATGGCAATCGCCAGCGAGAGCGCAAACTTTCTGGCGTGGTTCGATAAATTAAGTTTATTGCCGCAAGCCATCGTTTTGTTGATCGTCATCGCGCCATTAGCGTGGTTCACTAAAGATGATCGCTTCCGCCCCATTTACCAATCGTGGTTCATCGCCACGTTGTTCGCCCTGCCCGCGCTCGCCTTTCGTTTTATTCCCAACGCGCAACTCGTCGCGCTGGCGCAAATTGCTTTTGGATTAATTACTGGCCTCATCGTCTTTTTTCGGCGACGCGGCTCACTCAATTTCAATTTCCGTCTATAGATTAAGTGCCTACGCGAGTTTCATCGCGCCGATCATCATCGCGCCGTTCATTATTTACGGCGCACCCGGTTCATTGACGGATGTGTTTCTCAACTTAATATCTGGTCTGATCTTCGGTTTGCTCGCCGCTTTGCTCGTTGCCAACACTACAGAAAATTTTTTGTTGAACAGTTTAGGCGTCGGCGCGTTGCTGGCATTTCTCGGATCAGCATATGGTAACAACGGAAGTCAACTGATGATGATCACGGCGATCCCGGCGCTGAGCTTCATCGTCGCCGCGTTGTCGCCGTCAATCGCGGCGGGAGCGTTGGTGATAGGTGTTGCCGCCTCTGCTGTGCTGATCTACTTCGATCCTGTCGAGCTCAGCATTTTGTTGGGCGGTGAAGATATTGCCAAGTGGGCGACTCGATCTAGTTTTATTGCCATCGTCGCGGCGTGGATGTTTGGAATTTTATTGTGGGCAGGTCGGAAAATTTCAGAAAGCGGGTTTCTGCGAGAAACCCGCTTTCTCCCGCGCGTCGCGCTCGTCGCGGCAGTGATCGTTTGGGGTGCGGCACTCGGCTTGCAAGCCGGAGTCGGCAAACCCGGATTCTATGGTGATCGTTTATTCGTAATCATGAAATCGCAAGCCGATGTTTCATCGGCAACGAAGATCACAGATCGCAATGAGCGACTTGGTTACGTCTACAAAACTTTAGTCGATCACGCCAACACGACTCAAGCGGATATGCGAAAAG
>JACRLA010000217.1 GCA_016215145.1 Chloroflexota bacterium | reverse complement strand
CGCCAGCGCACCGGCGATCATTTTGCCCGTCGTCGTTTTGCCGCAACCGCTTTCGCCGACCAAACATACGATCTCGCCTTCGTTGATCGCCAACGACACGTCGTCCACGGCTTTGATAGTGCTGCGCTTGACCTGAAACGTGCGCGTGATGTTTTGGAGTTCAATAATGGAGCGCATGGTCTAAGGTTGAGTAGTTGTGCAATCCGTATTGCGTATTCCGTATTGCGTAACGGTGGCAACGGAATACGGAATACGCAATACGTTTTCATCAAGCGTAACTCTTCAACACCCCTCTTGCCTTCTGCCACTGCCAACACGTTACCTGATGATCGGCGGCGGCGAATTCGGATTCGGGTTCGCGCGTTTTGCATTGCTCATCGGCAAGCGGGCAGCGTGGATGAAACTTGCAGCCCGAAGGCATCTCCACTAGATCGGGCGGCGAGCCCGGGATGGAAGTGAGATCGTCTTTGTGTCCGCTAAGAGTCGGCACGGCGTTGATGAGACCGATGGTGTAAGGATGCGTCGGGGCTTTGAAGATCGTTTGCACGTCGGACAGCTCTACAATTTTTCCGGCATACACCGTGGCGACTCGATCCGCAAGTTCAGCCGCGAGCGACAGGTCGTGCGAGATGAAGATGAGCGAGAAGTCGAGTTTGGATCGTAACTCTTGCAGCACGTCCATAATGTTGCGCTGAGTCAAAATATCGAGCGCGGTGGTGGGTTCGTCGAGGATGATCAACTGCGGGTCGAGCAACAAAGCTAAAGCGATCAAGACTCGCTGCCTCATGCCGCCACTTAATTCATGAGGGTACGACTTCCACACACGCTCGGCGTCGAGCCGAACCAAATTCAATAAATGTTTGCCGCGCTCTTCAAGAGATTTGCCGTTTAACGCGCCGTGCGCTTTGGCGGTGTCGCGGAAGTGATCGGCAATTTTAAGCACAGGGTTGAAAGCGTTGAGCGCGCCCTGAAAAACCATGGCACATTCGCGCCAACGAAACTGGCGAAGGGAGTTTCCCTTAAGAGTCAACGCCGCAATTTCCAGTGGCGGCGCCCCCGTTTTATCTTGGCGACGATAGAGGATGTCTCCACTCGTGATGCGAGCCATCACCGGCAGCAGCTGCACGATCCCCAATCCCAAAGTGGTTTTGCCCGATCCGCTTTCGCCGATCAGCGCCAAGGCTTCGCCGCGTTTAACGTCAAACGATACGTTGCGGATTGCCTGCACTTTGCCGCGCCGTGTTGCGTATTCAATCGTTAGGTTGCGAACAGTAAGAGTCGGTTGCATAAAACATGAACAATAAACAATGAACAATGACGATGAAGAACTAAACGCCTATCCTTAAGCGCGGGTTAAAAATTTCGTCGAGTGAACGGGCAAATGAAACGAGACCGAGTTGGAATAAAACAATCGCGCCCATCGGAGCGATGATGCTCCACATTGCCTGCGGGTTGTAGAGCACGCCGCGCCGTTCTGCCGCGCTGATCATCACGCCCCAGTTGGCGCTGGAGTAGGGGACGATGCCGAGAAAAACTAAACCGGTTTGTTGATAGATGGCAAAGGTCATGGTGTTGATCGTGGCGATGGCGATGAACGACATCATGTTGGGGAGTAACTCGCGGAAGATGATGTGCGGCGTGCCGAGATCGAGCATGACTGCCGCTTCGACGTAATCGCGCCGTTTGAGCGAGAGAACTTGACTGCGAACTTGGCGCGAGAGTCCGGGCCAGTCGAGAAGTGCCATGAGGAGTGAGAGTGTCACAACATCGTTGAGTTTTAAAACGGTGGCGAGTACGGCGAGCAACGGAAATTTGGGAATGGTGAGCCAGATGTTGACCAGTGACATGATGAGATCGTCCACGCGCCCGCCGAGGAAGGCGCTGGTGGAGCCGACGACGACGGCGATGAGCGTGGCGGTGATGCCGGTGATGAAAGCGATCGTCACAATGTCGCGCCCGCCGTTGATCACCTTGATTAAATTATCTTGTCCTTGAAAGTCTGCGCCGAGCGGATGTTTGAGTGAGACGCCTAAATTGATGTCGTCCACATTTGCCGAGGCTTCGGGTGGCCAGAGGCTGGGACCGATGAACGACAAAAACAAAATGGTGACGATGATGATGAAGCCGATCATGCCCATCGTGTTGCGGCTTAGAATTTTGAATGATTTGATCAGTTCGCGCAATAAATTGGAGAGGGTGTCGGTTAAGTTGGTCATGGTTTCTTAGAGTGTAGTGGGGTCGGGTTTTCTAATCCGCTCCCGGACTTTTTTCTGAAGTTTGATTGCCCGTTTTCAGTGCGACTATTGTTTCGCCGCAGAAAAAAGTTGGGGTTCAGAATGATGCCAAAATGCGGATTAGATTTTCTACTCTCTCTACTGTTCCCCTCCGGCAATTCGAATTCTTGGATCGAGCCAGCCATAAACAAAATCAACAAGCAAGTTAGCGAAGACGACGGCGGTGGTGGTTATGAGAAACACGCCTTGCATCACCGGATAATCACGTTCCAAGATCGCTTTCGCCAACAAGAAACCAACGCCGCGATAGGTGAATAATGTTTCGAGCAAGACCGATCCGCCGACGGCAAAACCAATCGAGATCGCTAGACGGGTGAACAATGGCAGGGTGGCGTTGCGCCCGACGTAAGCGGTGAGGATGCGCGCATCGGTCAGCCCGCGCGCCCGCGCCACCGTGACATAATCTTCGCCGAGCGTGGCAATGGTGCTGCTCTTCATCTGCAACATCCACGAGCCAATGGTCGAGAGAACATAGACCAGCAATAATACACGCACATGCATAAAAATATCGGCGATGAAGTCCCACGAAAATTCGGGCTTCATCCCCGGCGACATCGCGCCGCGCATGTCGCTGATGGGGATCATTTTCCACGTCACGCCGATTAATAGAATCGCTAACAGACCGATCAAGATCGGTGACACAGCGTCGAGCGTGGCGGCGAGGTTGCTCAACAGGTGATCGATCCATGTGTCACGGTTGTAAGCCATGATCGCTCCGAGCGCGATGCCCAAGGTAAACGTGATCATCAACGACAAGCCCACGCTGAACAACGTCCACGGCAACACTTGCACGATCAACTCCGACACTTTCAGCCCGCTCGATTTATAGGATTGCCCCAGATCACCGCGTAGAGTATTGAGCAAATAAGTTCCATATTGCTCGGGGAGTGGTTTGTCAACGTCAAGACCGATCAACAAGGAGGCTTGATTGCGAGCATCTTCAGGCGACACACCGGCTAACGTTAAATCTTGAATCAAAATATCCACGGCGTTGCCCGGCATGGCGCGCACCACAAAGAACGTGACGCTGGTGACGAACCACACCACAAAGATCGCTTGGGCGATCTTTTGTAGCAAATAGTTTGACTTGAGTCGATCCCAGAGAGTGAGGAGATCGAAGCGTGTTGGACGAGTCACTGTTGTCATTTGGTTAAGGTAACTACTCAGCGCTCCGTCATTGCGAGCGCACTTTGCGAAGCAATCTCGGTCGCGCTATGAGATTGCTTCGTCGCAAAGAACGCTCCTCGCAATGACGCTGAGCAGTCACTGGTTAAGAGTAAAACAAAAACTTTTTCCTCTCCCGCTTAAATTTCGCCGCCGCCGTTTGCCACGTTTTATAAATCGCTTGTGCCGATTCATTTGCTTCGATGGATTGGCGCGCGCGCGACGAGCCGCTGAGGATGTCGAAGTGTCTCACATTCCACTGAAATTGACTCGGATACAAAGCGCGGATCGTTTTCACTAATTCTAACCCGACGATCAACGGGGATGCCGCCTCTCGATCTGTTACATGTACCTGCACCCCGCCGCACGGTTCATTGGCATACTTGTTGCCGCTCGGCTGAAAATTAATCGCGCGGAATCTCACTCCTTTAATCTTCAACCCATTCATCGTCTCTGCTAAATCATTTCCGTCTACCCACGGCGCGCCGCAAATTTCAAATGGCAGCGACGTGCCGCGCCCAACTGAAACGTTGATGCCTTCGAGCAAACACACACCGGGATACATAATCGTCGTGGCGAAATGAGGGATGGCGGGTGAGGTAGCCACCCACGGCAGCCCCGTGTCATCAAACCACATCGCCCGCTTCCAACCTTGCATCGTGATCACATCCAGCTTCGCGCCGATCTTATACACCGTGTTCATGTAGTGCGCGAGTTCGCCCAGAGTCATGCCATGCCGAATCGGGATGGGGATGATGCCGATAAATGATTCGAACCCCGCATCAATCAAACGCCCTTCCACGCGCGCTCCTGTGATCGGGTTGGGGCGATCCAAGACGATCACTTCTTTTTGATTCTTCGCCGCGCCTTTGAGAACATGGAACAACGTGCTGATATAAGTATAGAAGCGCACGCCCACATCTTGCATATCAAAGAGTAACACATCTACATCGCGCAGCATCTCTTCGTTCGGTTCGCGTGTCTCGCCATACAAACTGAAGACGGGCAAGCCACTGCGCGAGTCGGTGACGTTACCGATCTTTGCGCCTTCGGCTGCCGCGCCGCTAATGCCGTGTTCGGGTCCGTAGAGCGCGGTGAGATTCACTTTCGATTTCAACAAAGCATCCACCGACGAAGTGAGGTCGGGCAGCACGGCGGCGGGATGAGTCACCAGCCCGACTCGCTTGCCGCGCAAGCGCGAAAGTTTTTCGTGAAGGAGAATGTCGAGGCCTGTTTTTATCATTCTGGACTCATGTAAGATAAGACGATTTCATCACGAATGACTCGAATGGGCGAATATCGCGAATGTTTTTTTATTGCTCTATTCGTTAAATTCGT
>JACRLA010000216.1 GCA_016215145.1 Chloroflexota bacterium | reverse complement strand
CCTGTTCACCTTGTTGAACGCGATTCGCAGTTGGGCGGGAATTTGCGGAATGTGTTTTATACGGCGGCGCAACTTCAAACTTCAAATTCCAAATTTCAAACTCCAAACTTCAAACTTCAAAATGATCCACAAGAGTTTTTGCGCGGGATGATCGGGCGTGTTTTAGATAACCCGCTCATCACCGTTCATCTCAGCAGTGAACTTAATTCGACAACGGGCTTCTTGGGTAACTTCGTCAGTCGCTTGGGCGATGGCACAGAAATTAAACACGGTGTCACCGTCGTGGCGACGGGCGGCAAAGAGTATCGCGGTGATGAATATGAATACGGCAAAGACCCGCGCGTGATTACGCAACAACAGTTTGAGTCGCTGCTGGCGAATTCGCAAGCTGTATTCCGTATCCCCAATTTTTCTGTCACCATGATCCAATGCGTGGGACCGGCAGAAAAGTATTGTGGACGTTTGTGCTGCACGACGGCGTTGAAGAATGCGTTGAAGTTGAAGTCGTTGAATCCCGAAGCCGAGATCACGATCCTCTATAAAGATATTCGCACCTACGGTTTCAAGGAACGACTCTACACAGAGGCGCGGCGCGTAGGAGTGCGATTTATTCGTTACGACGATCAAAAGCCAATCGTGGAAATTCCAAATCTCAAAACCCAAAATCCCAAAGATGATCTGTTTTCCGCAATCCGCAATCCGCAATCCGCAATTAGGGTGCGCGTGAACGAGCCGATCTTGAACGCCGAGTTGGAATTGCGCCCGCACTTGTTGGTGTTAAGCACGCCGATGATCCCCGCCGATGGTTCGCGCGAGTTGGCGAGCAAATTAAAAGTTCCGGTAGACGCCGATGGATTCTTTTTGGAAGCGCACGTCAAACTGCGTCCGGTGGATTTTGCCTCGGAAGGTTTGTTCATGGCGGGCGCGGCGCATTACCCAAAGTTTATTGAAGAAACAATGGTACAGGCGAAAGCGGCGGCATCACGAGCGGCGACGATCCTTTCTCGCCCATCCTTAAATGCCGGTGGCGCGGTGGCTGTTGTCGATCCATCCAAATGCACGGCGTGTCTCACTTGTGTTCGCATCTGCCCCTACGGTGTTCCGAAGATCAAAGCCAGTTTCACCGGAGTCGGCAACATCGTCGGCGCGGCGTACATCGAAGCGGCGATCTGTCAGGGCTGCGGAATTTGCGCCAGCGAGTGTCCGGCGAAGGCGATTAGTGTGATGCACTACAGTGACGCGCAAGTGATGGCGAAAGTAGATGCGTTGTTTGAGGAGGTAATGGTATGACAGCAGATAGCAAATTGCAGATAGCAGAAAGCGGCGAGCCATTCGCCATAAGCGATACGCCATTCGCCATTATTGCTTTTTGCTGCCACTACTGCGCCTACGCCGCCGCCGATCTGGCGGGGTCACTGCGAGTGCAGTATCCGCAGAGCGTGAAGGTGGTGAAGCTGCCCTGCACCGGCAAGCTCGACGTGCAGTTGGTGTTGGAGGCGTTTGAGCGCGGCGCGGATGGCGTGATGGTCGCGGGTTGAATGGAAGGCGACTGTCATTACCTGGAAGGTAATCTCAACGCAAAACGAAGAGTGAATTACGTGAAGACTTTGCTGAAGCAAATTGGTCTTGAGCCGGAACGTGTGCGGATGTTTAACATGTCATCGGCGATGGGCAAGAAGTGGGCAGAAGCCGTGACCGAGATGGATGAGACGGTGAGGAAGTTGGGGGCGAGTCCGTTGAGGAAGAAAGAGAGATTGCCATGATCGCTGAACAATCCTTAACCACCTACCGCAATTTGATCACGTTGAAAGATGGGGCGCGGGTGTTGCTGCGTTTGCTCACACCGGAGGATCGGCAGCGACTGATCGATCTGTTCGCGCCCGTTTCTTCGGATGATGCGAAGTATTTGCGTAATAAAGTTTCGAACGAAGGGATGGTCGGGCAGTGGGTGGATGATATGAACTATTCGCGCGTGCTGCCGTTGGTGGCAGTGGTGCAGGATCGGATCGTGGGCGACGCCACTTTGCATTTCGGCGAGGGACCGCGGCGGCACGTCGGCGAAGTGCGAATTTTTCTCACCAAAGATTTTCGGCGGCGCGGGCTGGGGTCGCACATGCTGCGGGCGCTGATCGATCTGGCGCGCAAGAACGGCTTGCACCAACTCTCGGCTGAGATCGTTGCCGAGCAAACCAAAGTGATTAAAGCATTTCAAAATGTGGGATTTAAAGTCCAATGCACCTACGAAGATTATTTCATGTTCCCCGATGGCGACACCGCCGATGTAGTGGTGCTGGCGTTGAAGCTCATCTCGCGCGAGGAGGAATTTTAATATGATAGTTGCAGAGCAGAAACCTATTGAAGAAATTAAAAATTTATTGGGTGAAGCCAAAAAAGTTTTGATCGTCGGCTGCGGCACTTGCGTTACGGTCTGTTTTGCCGGTGGGGCGAAAGAGGCGGCGATACTCGGATCGTTATTGCGGATGTCGTCCACCATGAACGGTGATTCCAAAGAGATCACCGACGTGACCGTGCAGCGTCAGTGCGAGTGGGAATATCTCGACACGATCGGCGAGCAAGTTGCCGAGGCCGATCTGATTCTCTCTATTGGTTGTGGCATCGGCGTGCAGGCGTTAGCTGAACATTACCCCAACGCCATTGTGGTGCCGGGTCTCAATACCAAATTTTTGGGATTGCCGTTAGAGCAAGGTGTGTGGGCAGAGCGATGCGCGGCGTGCGGATATAGTTTGCTGGGACTCACCGGCGGCATCTGCCCGATTGCTCGTTGCTCGAAGCAATTGCTTAATGGTCCATGCGGTGGATCGTCGAAAGGGAAATGCGAAATCAACCCCGATGTCGAATGTGCGTGGCAGTTGATCTACGACAAGCTCAAGGCGCAGGGACGATTGAATTTGATTATGGAGATCACGCCGCCCAAAGATTGGAGGACGAGTCGGGATGGGGGACCGAGGAAAATTGTGAGAGAGGATTTGAGATTGGTGATGGAGAAGGTGGAGTAGGGG
>JACRLA010000215.1 GCA_016215145.1 Chloroflexota bacterium | reverse complement strand
AGCGTTCAAAGGTTTAATTGTTTATTCCAAAACAATGTTGCTAACAAAGATCAGAAATCGATTCTTCTCCCTCCTCAGCCTCTACACCCTTGTCGTGTTGATCTTGGTGGCGGTAGTGTTCCGCATCGTAGGCAGCGTATTCGCCAACTTGCGAACGCAAAACGTAAACATCGGCGTGGACGCCGATCTGTTTTCGTGGATCGCCGCGCTGGCATTGCTCTTCGGTTGGATGCTCGCCGCCACAAAAATCGGATCGTGGAAGGCGGCCGCCATCACTGCTGTTGGCGGCGTCACCGTCGTGATCGTGCGCGTCGGGCAATTGGGTGATGAACTCCTCACCCTGATCGTCGGCGCGATCAGCTACGTTGCGATCCTCGTCGCGCGTTTGATCACCACAATTCAAAATGATCAACCTTTTTTCTTGCCCGACTTCACTCCGATCCAAATCATCTGGAGTCAAATCACAACCGTCATTCCTATTTTGATCTTACGCATGTTGCAATGGTTGACGTTCCTGATCATGAATCGCGTCACGCTCGACCCGGTGGCTTCTGCGTTGCTGTGGTGCGGCGTCGGTTGGTTCATGGCAGTTTGGGCAGCGTGGCATTTGCGCCGACACGACGCGCCGCTCGTCGCGCTCTTCCCGCCGCTGATTCTCATGGGAACGATCAGCTACTACTTCGACGCCAATCGCAACAGCACACCGCTGGTCATTTCTGCGCTGCTGACATTGATTCTGCTCCTCTTGGCGTTCAACAGTCACGAGGCGCGCGAACGTTTTTGGAAACGATTCAACATTGATTACTTCGACGAAGTCTGGCGCGATCTGGCGATGTACGTCATCCCGCTCTCCATCGCGCTCGTCGTCTTCGTCAACGTCATGCCCAACAACATTGTGAATGAGATCGTGGATCGATTCAACAAAATGATTCGCTATCGCGTGGAGAACACCGCGCCCGCCGCGGAGACGGGCAACGGATCAGGATCGGGCGCTGGCGCAGGGGATGCCGCCGCGCCACCCCCACCCTCACTCTTTGAAATCATGCGCTCACCCGGTCTGCCGCGCAGCCATCTCATCACCGCCCGCACCGAAGACCTCTCCAAAGAATTGGTGATGATCATCAGCACCAGTGATCTGCAAACGAGCAACGCTAATTTGCCGCGCTACTATTGGCGCAACATCACTTACGATATTTACACCGGACACGGTTGGCTTTCCTCCATCACTGCCGAGATGGATTACGAAGCCGGGCAACCCATTGAGAACGCCGACCTGATGCGAGCGCGACGCGCGCTTCGGCAAGATGTTCAACTGGCAAAAGGTTTCAAAGGACTCATGCTCGAAGCGGGAACGTTGATCACGGTGGATCACAACTTCCGCGTAGCGTGGCGCGAGCCGGGCGATTTTTTTGGCGCAACGGTGGACGCCGAATCGTATCGCGCCGTGTCCACGATCTCTACTGCCACGCAAGATCAATTGCGCGGCGCCGGAGAAAACTATCCGCCCTCGATTCTTGATCGCTACTTGATCTTGCCCGACGATGTGCCGCCGCGCGTATATGATCTCGCTCGCGATCTCACCGCAACCTCTGCCACGCCTTACGACCGCGCGCGGGCGATTGAAAATTATTTGCGAAAGTTTCCTTACACACTCGATCTCTACGCGCCACCGACAAACCGCGACGTGGTGGATTATTTTCTTTTCGATCTTCAGCGCGGCTATTGCGATTATTACGCGACGGCGATGGTGGTGTTAACACGCGCCGCCGGAGTTCCGGCGCGGCTCGCCACCGGTTACGCCGCCGGAAAATATGACGCGGCGCAAATGCACTACGTGGTCACAGAAGCCGAAGCGCACTCGTGGGTCGAAGTATATTTTCCGAATTACGGTTGGGTGGAGTTCGAACCCACAGGCGGGCGGGCGCCGATTGATCGGGAGGCAGAGGCGGCATCCCCCACCACTCAGAGTCTGGCGCAGTTGACGGCGGGATTCCGAATCGATCCGCTTGCCGGATGGTGGCGTTATCCGCTCGCCGCCGCGATTCTGATCCTCACCTTTTTTGCCCTGTGGCTCGCCGCCGATGATCTGCGCTTGCGGCGTCTGGCTCCGGCGCAAGCGATCAACCAAATATATGCCCGCGCGCGCAAAGAAGCGCGACGACTCAAAGTGGCGCTGCATGAAGGAGACACGCCGCTTGAGTTTAAAAATAAAATTAGAGGATTAAAGATTAATGATTTAGATGTGTTGATTGACGAATACGCTCGCGCCAATTACATGCCGATTGAAATTGGAAAACGAGATCGGGATCGCGTGATCGGGATTTGGAATCGTTTGCGCTGGCGATTGTGGCGGCGCACCCTTGAAGGACGTTTTGCATATTTCGCGCAACGCTTTTAGAATAGCGGCATGGCAAACAAGCGGCTCACTCTCTCGCACCTGATCGCCGAAGCGCGTAATTTTTGTAAGCAGGCACATCGTCACAAAGATTTATACGGTGTGACAGATGGAAAAGCAGTCGGCACTTTCATTGAACATCTCTTCGTCGAACATCTCATCTCACACTATGCTGCTGAACAGGGCAATTCTGCTTCGGGGCTTGATCTCCCGACATTGAACGTAGACATCAAAGTGACATCCATGCGTCAGCCGCAATCGTCGTGCCCGTTTCAATCGGCGCGACAGAAACTATACGGGCTTGGTTATCACTTACTCCTGTTTGTCTACGACAAGAAAGATAATGCCAAACGAAAAATTTCCGAGCTCGATTTTGTCCGTTGTGCCTTCATTGATCAAAGCCGCACCGCAGATTATCAAACCACGCGAGGCATCTTGGATATTTTGGCGCGAAGCGGCAACCGCGATGACGTGCTAGCGTTTCTCTATGATCGGAATCTCCCCGGCGATGAAATTACTTACAACGCTCTGGCAGATGAGATCATGCAACACCCACCTACATTAGGCTATCTCACAATCTCAAACGCGCTTCAATGGCGGCTTCAATATGGTCGTGTCGTGAACTTAAGCGAACCCGTTGAAGGGATCACGGCGATACGATGACTCGCATTGCGCCGAAACGTCCACATCGAGAGTGGGGCGATTTTCAAACGCCGTTGGACTTAGCGATGCGCGT
>JACRLA010000214.1 GCA_016215145.1 Chloroflexota bacterium | reverse complement strand
TCCGTTTTCCGTCGGGACTCAAAACGAACACGATGCCGTTTTGACTCAGTGCGTTGTCGGGGTCTGCGTGAAGCGAGCGATAATCCTTGCCCAATAATGCTAACAATCTTTTTCTCTCGGCGCGCCGTAAGAGAACTTTAATATCAATATCACTGGTTAATCTTGGATTGCCCCAAGCACCTACTGCTAATCCACCAATCAAAGCAGAAGGTATGTTCGCCACTTCTAATTTCGCTTGCAACTCAACTAAGACGCGGAGCAATTCTTCCATCGTACTTCGTTTCCTTTCGCCAAACTTACGAAGCCGTTCTTGCAAAGCAATTATGGACTCGTCACGCTCTTGCTGAAAAAACGGCGCACTTCGTTCACGCATCCACGTAAACTCTGTCATCAAAGATAAATAATTGCGTATCCCTTCCGGCACAGTTTTCTCACGCAGCAACTTCACCTCCAACGCCTCAATCTCGTCCCAATTCGTCCCTTCACGGATTAACCGTAGGTTTTTTCGTCGCTCTTCATCCATAAACACAATTATACCCGACCTCTTTCACATTCGGCTTGACAGACGCCATTTTTTAGCCTAATATATATCAAGATTTAGTCATACCTAAATTTTCAAGAGGAACTGACATTGGACATTGAATCTATTTTTCGCTTGGTAACCACCATCATCTTCTTTACAACGTTATCGGTGGGCGGCTACTTTCGCCGTAAAGCAGAGCACGAAGGCGGGCCGATGCGTTCGCATGAGGGAAGCAGGCTAGTCGTCGTGCTTCGCATTTTAGGGTTGATCGTCATACTGCCGTTGTTCGGCTACTTCATCAATCCACAATGGGTGACGTGGGCGCAGATGCCTTTGCCCGTGTGGCTGAGATGGTCGGGAGCAGTGACGGCAGCCCTGATGATTCCGTTAATCGCTTGGATGTTTCTCTCCATCGGCAGCAACATCACCGCCACGCAAGCCACACGCCAGAATCACAAGTTGGTGACGAGCGGACCCTATCGTTGGATACGACACCCGCTCTACACTTTCGGCTTCATCTTCGCTTGCGGCATAACTTGCCTGAGCGCGTTGTGGTGGCTTGGGGTAGGTATGATCCCGCCGATGATTATTTTGATGCTGCGCACCTCGATTGAAGAAGCGCGCTTGATCGAAGCCTTCGGTGACGACTATCGAAACTATATGAAACGCACGGGGCGGTTCTTCCCAAAGTTCGCTTAGGATAAAACTATGATTACGACTCGTACATTATCTCTCTCACCCTTCAAACTTTTTCAAACTTCTATTAAACAAAACGGGTGGAACTACACCCTCAAACGCATCATCACATTTTTAGGTCCGGCATTTTTAGTCAGCGTCGGCTACATGGATCCGGGCAATTGGGGAACAGACATCGAAGGCGGCTCGCGCTTTGGTTATAGTTTGTTGTGGGTCATCCTGATCAGCAACTTGATGGCGATCCTTTTGCAAACGCTCTCTGCCAAACTCGGACTCGCCACTGGCAAAACATTGCCCGAACTGTGCCGCGAACATTATTCAAAACCTGTAGCAATTTTTTTATGGATCACCGCCGAGTTCGCCGCTATCGCCACCGATCTCGCCGAAGTGCTGGGCGGCGCTGTCGCCTTCAATTTACTTTTTAACATTCCATTGTTCTACGGCGCATTGCTCACCGGCGCAATTGTGGGTCTGATCTTGATGCTCGAAGAATACAACTTGCGCCGACTCGAAATGATCATCATCGGCATGGTGGCGATCATCGGCATCGCCTACGTGTTCGAGATATTCCTTGCTCAACCTCTATGGGGCGATCTGGCAATCCACATGGTGACGCCGACTCTGCCGATGGGCAGCACGCTGATCGCCGTCGGGATCATCGGCGCGACGGTGATGCCTCACAACCTCTATCTTCATTCAGCTTTGATTCAATCGCGCCGCCGATCTGACGATGACGCCGCCAACCGCAAAGCGCTGACTCTCTCCACACTTGATTCCGTTATCGCCCTCAACGGCGCATGGTTAGTCAACTCGGCAATTTTAATCATGTCTGCGGCTGTGTTTTATAACAACGGTTTAGAAGTGACATCCATTCAAGAAGCACACAAGACTCTGGCTCCGCTTTTAGGTCCCCTTTCAGCAGGCGTGTTTGCCCTTGCCTTGCTCGCTTCGGGACTGTCCTCTTCTACAACAGCAACAATGGCAGGGCAAGTGATCATGGAAGGCTTCTTGCACTTCCGCGTCAACGTCTGGCTGCGCCGCGCGGTGACTATCGTGCCGGCGCTGATCGTCATCGGCATGGGACTCGACCCGTTGCAGATTCTGGTGATGAGCCAAGTGAGTTTAAGTTTTCAATTGCCGTTGGCGGTCATCCCGTTGATCTTGTTCACCAACAACAGAGCGATCATGGGCGAGTATGCCAATCGTAAAATTACAACGACACTCGCTTTAGTTTCGGCGGCAGTCATTATTGGACTCAACACTTTATTGATTTGGCAAAGCATCATGAGGTAATCCTCGTTTCAACAACACCTGACAGGTCTGTTTACAATTTGGCAAACGTTAAGTTCGGCAAGACCTGTCAGGTGTAGGATGATATGAACGGCGACAACATTCAACCCAACACGGAACTAAATCGCGCACTCCAAAAACGCGTGATTCAAATTGGCGCAGCTTTATTGGTGCTAGCCACAATTCTATTTGCCTCAGCCGGCCGTATAGATTGGGTTTGGGCGTGGGCATATCTCGGCACCAGTGTGGCGATCATCATCGTCAACGTTTTTGTCATGCCGCGCGAACTGATCGCCGAACGCGCCCAACCTAAAGACAACGTCAAGAAATGGGACAAGGTGATCACAACCGTAACGATCTTACCGACGCTGGCGATGTTGTTCATCGCCGGGTTCGATCAGCGATTTAATTGGTCAGCCCCATTCGATCCATTGGCGCAGATCATTGCGCTCGCCGCACTGACGATGGGACAAGGCTTAGCGACATGGGCGATGACTTCCAACAAATTCTTTTCAACAGTTGTCCGCATCCAAACAGATCGTGGGCATCAAGTTGTCACCGCTGGACCGTATCACTACGTGCGTCACCCCGGTTATGTGGGATTCATAATCGTCAACGCGGTCACGCCGATAGCCTTGGGTTCATGGTGGGCGTTTATCTGCGCCGCAACGATCATCTGTCTGTTCATCGCCCGCACCGCGCTCGAAGATCGCATGTTGCAAAACGAACTCGAAGGTTACAAAGAATACGCGGCGCAAGTGCGTTATCGCTTGCTGCCCGGCGTGTGGTAAATTCAAAATGATTCATGTTAGAGCGACCCACAAGGTCGCTCTTAAAAAATTAAATTTGTGGAGAAAGATGATATGAAAAAGAAGCTCTCGCGCAGAGATTTTATGAAGATCGGCGCCGTCGGCACGCTCGGTGTTGCCGCCGTTACCGCGATGCAATCACCCAGCCCGAACATTCACAGCGCGGAACAACAACCCACGCCCACACCTCACACGCCCAACGATCAAGACTCGCACCTCGAACATGGCGGCAACATGACCGTCGGCGATGTGAACATAAGCAAATTCGATCCGATGAAATATGTCACCGAATTTGATTACGGCAAGGTCAGCAAACTCCCCAACGGACAAACGCTGCGCGAGTGGGATGTGTTTGCGGTGGATCAAGAGATCGAGATCGCTCCCGGAATTTTTTTCCCGGCGTG
>JACRLA010000213.1 GCA_016215145.1 Chloroflexota bacterium | reverse complement strand
TCGGCGTCCACTGGCGTGGTTGCCGAAGGTTGCGTTGGCGGCGGCACGGGGATGACGTGCCATGAATTTAAAGGCGGCATCGGCACCTCATCTCGAATCGTAGAAACAAAAAGCGGCACGTTCACCGTGGGTGCGCTCGTGCAGTCGAATTATGGATCGCGGGAACTCTTTAGGGTTGATGGCGTCCCCGTTGGAAGAGAGATCGGGTTCAATAAAGTGCCTTCATCGCGCGCGTTGACCGTGACTGAAGGATCGATCATCGTCATCATCGCCACCGATGCGCCGTTGCTGCCCGATCAATGCAAGCGATTGGCGCAACGAGCGACGATAGGCATCGCCCGCGTGGGCGGCGTCGCCACCAATGGAAGTGGCGATCTTTTTTTGGCGTTCTCGACGGCGAATCATTATCCGAATGAACTCGAAAAAATTCAGGGCGTGAACATGATGCCGCAGCATCACTTGAATGAATTGTTTGTGGCGACGGTTGAGGCAGTAGAAGAATCAATTTTAAATTCGATCACGATGGCGACGACCACGCGCGGACAGAAGGGGCGCATCGCGCACGAGTTGCCGTTGGATGAATTGAAAGTTATGATGAAGAAGTATGGGAGATGAAAAAGAAATCGGGTTTCTTGGAGAAACCCGATTTCTTAGTGGGGGTTTACGGCACTCTGAAACTGGTGAGGGTCATAGTAGAAGATTGCCCCTCCACTTGCGAAGTTTGTTGCACCAGCCCCACACCTTTGGCGTACACCGAATTCATCGCGCCGGATATGCGCGTGGCAGGCGCGACGGGCACGTTGGGCAGAGTGATCGTCACATCCTGAATCAGCATAGAGCCTGTCACTTGCAGCCCGTCATATAATTTACCCGCCACCGTCACCTTGTTGTTGCTCGCTACTTTATATTGCTCTACCGGTTTACCCGTGACCGACATCGTAACTGTCCCGCCGCTGATCTGCATCTGAACTTCAGAAGACGCTTGCCATGCAAAGCCCGGCTTGAGTTGATCGGCGGGCGGCAAGAAAGATCCCGAAGCATTGCTGCGCGTCATAGTCATGTTGCCGCTGCTCCCCAAGTTTAGCCCGATGAGAATGCCAACCAAAATGCCGTTGCTGCCGCTGCACTGAATACTCTGCGTCATTTGCATTTGCCCGGTTGTAACCATCAGATCGGCAGTGGCATTATTCTTATCACCTCTCACTCCGGTCACCGTCCACGTCATGCTTCCACTCTCGGTGGAATATGTCCAGGTGGCTCCCGGACGTAAAGGGAAGTAAGGATGATCACACGCGGTGAGTCCGACTCCGGATGTGCTGCCGCCAACCGCTGTGCCACTGATCGCGCCGCCCGCGCCGACTCGAGTCGCGGTGGGTTGCGCTCCCGGAGTTCCAACCGCAAGCACATGTTGAGCCGCTTCAGGGAATATCGCCCGCCAATCATTAACTTGTTTGAGATCAATTTTCTTCGGCGGAGTCGGGTCTTGCCCCGTTCCGGGAATTTCGGATTGTTCGGCTGTCTTGAGATCAACGAATCGTCCTGAGGCTAACGATGCCAAACGACACAGCCCTTCCAGACAAGTGACGATCATCTGCCCCGTTGCCTGAAAAATTTCTACACTCATAAACGATCCACGCACGCTGGCAACGCCGACGGGCGTGTTCACGTCGAACTTGCCATTGCCCAGCGCGCTCGTCACCGCCACCCACATTCTGCCAGAGACAAGTGTGATGTTGGTGATCGGATCGTTGGACGTTGCCGAAAGTTCCTTCAACACAAATTCTGTGTTGTCGCCGAGTCGGATGATGGTGCCGTCGGTGACGCTGATTCGCACGCGCGAATCGGTTCCGGTTTTGACGCCGCCACTGGAAATGATCTTGTCGCCATCGGTGGCGGGTTTAAATTGTGCGTTGGCGTCGCCTTTGCTCTGCACCGCGTTGCGTAATTCCGAGAGTGAGGCGGCGCGTCCGCTATCGCCGAATGGCGCGTTGCAGGCGAGAGCAGCGATGATAAGAGAGAGAGAAGTTATAAAGAGTTGTTTGCGTAACATTGCCTGATTTCCTTTGAAGGAATTATATCCACAATTTAATTAAACAAAACACCGAGTGTTTCCAAAACACTCGGTGTTTTACTGACTAAACAAAACACCGAGTGTTTCCAAAACACTCGGTGTTTTACTGATGACTGTTCACTATCACTTCCACGGCACTTCGTAATTGGTAATCGCCCTCATGTAATGCGCCCGCTCAAACGCGGCGGGGAATTTCACCGATTGTTGACTCAAGCTGCCGCGCATCTGCGTCACCGAATCGTATTCGTGTTCTTCCATCCATTGCAGCATGTCTTGGCGAATCACGTTGAGCCGATCTACGCCGTTGCTCAACAACTCGCTCGCCATCATCGTCACCGTTGCGCCCGCCATGATCATCTTTAACACATCCTGCGCGTTGTGGATTCCGCTGGTGGCGGCGAGATCGGCTTTGAGGCGTCCGTAGAGAATGGCGATCCAGCGCAGAGGCAAACGCATGGCGTTGGGCGAGAACGGCGAACTGAGGGTGACGCGCGGCGTCACGTCGAGCGAGTCGAGATCAATATCGGGTTGATAGAAACGGTTGAACAGCACGAGTCCGTTGACGCCGGTTTCGTCGAGGCGGCGCACGACGTTGGTTAAATTGGTGAAGAACGGACTGAGCTTCACGGCGAGGGGAATCTTCACACTGCGCCGCACATCGTTTACCAGATCGAGCAAGTTGTATTCAATATCTATGCTGGACAGTAAGGGGTCGGTGGGGATGAAATAAATGTTGAGTTCCAAAGCGTCCGCGCCCGCTTGCTCGATCTTCTGGGCGTACTTGATCCAGCCGCCCGTCGAGACTCCGTTGAGGCTGCCGATGATCGGAATCCTTACAGATTCTTTTGCTTTGCGGATGTGGTCAAGATATTGCTCGGGCGTGAGCGTAAACTCTTTGGGCTCCGGAAAATAGTGCATGGCTTCGGCGTAGCTCTCTGCGCCATGCGTCAGGTAATAATCGAGTTCGTGACTCTCTTGGTTGATCTGTTCTTCAAAAAGCGAATACATCACGACGGCAGCCGCTCCGGCATCTTCCATGCGTTTGATGGTGTCAACGTTTTTCGACAACGGTGAGGCTGACGGCACGAGTGGGCTGCTGAGTTTTAATCCGAGATAGGTGGTGGAAAGGTCAGGCATAAATTTAGTTTGCTCCGTATTTCGTATTGCGTATTTCGTTACGTTTTACGGAATACGCAATACGCTTCTATTTTGCTTCTATCCCCGCTAACCTTTCATACATCTTCCAGCGTTCCTTCACATCTTCCTGCGCCAGCTTCAGCAATTCTTCGGCGCGACCTTCATCGCTTTGAGTCAACATGCGATAGCGCGCTTCGTTGTAGACAAATTTATCGAGCGTGATGCTCGGCGCTTTGGAATCGAGTTGGAATGGATTCTTGTTTT
>JACRLA010000128.1:9376-10227 GCA_016215145.1 Chloroflexota bacterium | reverse complement strand
CGCCGATAGCGTGGTGCGCGTGCAGGAGACGACACCCTTTGCGGGTTGGCAAAGTGTGATCAGTGTGGCGCATTTAGAAGCGCCTCGCCCAACTGAAACAATGGTGTGGCGGATTGGACAGCCTGTGCCACAAGGACGTTTTGAAGCACACGGTGTAACCGTCAATGGCAAGTTATATGTGTTTGGTGGTTTTGTTGTCTCGGCTGAGGGACGTTCACTCGCTATAAAAAGAGTTGATGTTTATGATCCTGTAACGAATCAATGGACACGACAGGCAGATATGCCCATCGCCCTCACTCATGCGGCAACCGCAGTGGACGGTAACACAGTTTATTTTCTAGGTGGGTATATCGGTGATCATCCCGGTCCTATAACAGATCGAGCGTGGAAATATGATACGTTGACCAACCTTTGGAGTGACTTTCAACCCTTGCCTGCGCCGCGTGCCTCAGGTGTGGCGGTGCAGATCAACCACACCCTGCATTTCTTTGCTGGATCGCAACGAACTCCTCAAGGTGTTTATGAAAAAGACTTTGGCGATCATTGGACTTGGGATTTGGCGGGTGAGGCTAAGTGGTTGCCAGCCGCCCCTCTACCCAACCCACGTAGCCACCTTGCTGCTGTTGCATTGAATGGCAAAATTTATGCGCTAGGAGGTGAACTTCTAGGAGATGAGATTTTAGGTAATGTGATCTGGGTGGATGTTTATGATCCAACAAAAGATCAATGGACAACTGCAAAAACCTTACCCTATCCACTGGGACATATTTCTTCATCCACATTTGTGATGTGCAATCGAATAATCGCCGTTGGAGGCGTGACACACGATTGGCTTAATCTTGATCGCGTAT
>JACRLA010000128.1:0-9331 GCA_016215145.1 Chloroflexota bacterium | reverse complement strand
TATTGGAATACGATCCGATTCAGAATAGCTGGGCAACCCTTCCGGCGTTACCCGCCCCACGTCTATCACCTATCGCCAATGTAATTGGCACTCGTATTATCGTAACTTCGGGACTCTTTTCTAGCGAAAAACGTCAAACATGGATCGCCACACACAACTGCCCTTAGCCACCGTTCTATTTGTTCGGGATGAGTTGATACACCGCCCCTAATTGAATATCTATTAAATATAGCTCGCCGTTTTCATCTTCCCCAAAAGAACTGAGCAAGACTAAATGCGACACGGCATCAATCTTTTGTTTTTGCCAAGTATTTTCATTGATGCGGCGCACAGTCCATAGCTGCCCCGAACAGAAATCGCCAAACAAATAATTTCCCTGTAGTGCCGGAATGGCTTTGCCGCGATATACATAACCCCCCACAATGGCGCACATCCCCGCCTCTTTGTGAGCGATCTCGATCACGGGTGGTGTGATGTTAACAGTTACAGTATTGCGCGGATGCAACCCTTCGTAAACATTCCAACCATAGTTTTGTCCGCCTTTACTGTTTTGAAGTTGCACATTGATCTCTTCGTATTCTTGATCGCCGACATCGGCGATGTAGAGATCGTGCGTGGCGCGATCAAAACTAAAACGCCACGGGTTTCGCAACCCGTAAGCCCAAATCTCGGGGCGGGCATTTGCTTGATTTAAATATGGGTTGTCGGGAGGGATGCGGTAGGGTGTCAAAGGATCGCGCGCGTCAATTCGCAAAATTTTTCCAAGCAGCGAGTTCAATTGTTGTGAGACAGTCGGCGTATCGTTGTCGCCGGTGGAGATGTAGAGGTAGCCCTCTGCGCCGAAGTGCAACTGACCGGCGTAATGAATTACGTTGGAATGTGGCATGGTGAGGATGATCTTGCCGCTGGCGGGATCGGCGGCATCAGGATTGGGTGAAACGGTGTAGCGGGCAATGGCGGCATCACCGTTGTGATCGCTGTAATACACCCACAAGAATCCGCTCGTCTTGTAATCGGGTGCGAAAGCGAGACTCAACAATCCTTGATCGCGTCCATCACTATTGACCAGCGACGAGATATCTAAGAAAGGTTCGGGTAGAAGTTTGTTGTTCTTGATGATGCGAATGCGTCCGGGTTTCTCGGCGACGAACAATCGCCCTGTGCCATCGTTGGCGTGCGCGAGATATGTGGGAGAGATCAAACCGCTTTCGACGAGCGAGAGTTTGTAATCGGCGTTGGGTCGTGGAGTAGTGCTGGGGACAATTTCGAGTCGCGTTGCCATGCGCGCCGCCTCAGGGAAGGTGATGCTGCCCGCGTTGACAAAACTGATCTCGGTTACGCGCACATCCGAATCAAGTGGCGAAATAAATTTCAAAGACTCGTCGTTAAGAAGAGTCGCGCTAACGTAAGTAAATTGCTTTACGCCTCGCGCACGGGCGGCGGCAGTCCATTGGCGCAGATCATCTAATGTATCGGTCTTGTACAGTTCTCTTGACAACAAGAGCGCGGGTGTATGTGGCGCCAGCCATTGATCGTTAGTGACGATGAGTGTATCGGGTAGCGCCAACAATGCTGCTTTATGTTGTATGTTTTGTTCGCCAACGGCGCGAATGGTTTGCACGCCTCTCATTTCGATTAAGATGCTTACACCGATCAACCCCAAACCGACGATCATCTGTACTCGCGCCGCCAACGATCTTTCACCTTCCATTTGTAAATACCTTAGAACGCGAACCGCTAGTGGCACAGCCAACACAAAGACGATCAAAAAATAACGCAGTCCCCATTCGGGACCGGTGGTGGGAACTTCATCGCGTTTAAAAAGCGCGCGCCCCAACATCGCCAGCACAAAGTAACCGACGATTAACACGGTGAGATCGCGCGCGCGCCGTTGTGTGTCGCGCGAATCATCCGTGCGGCGAATCAAGATCAACATCACGAAGGGGCTGACGCCGATGATGCCGTATAACTTCCCGTCGTTCCACACGCCGGTCATCCGCTGAGAACTCCGGCGGCGTGTTGATGCGAAGTTCGGGCGGGACCAAGTAACCGCTTTGGGCGAAGATGATCGCTTCGTAAATTGCCAGCACTATCGCGTTGCCGATTCCCCACAGCATTGCGCTGCGCCACGCACGCAAATACCGCCACTCACCCTCTTCAAATATCTTCCACGTCATCACACCCGCCAGCATAACGGCGAAGAAGATCATTTCTTTTCGCGCGCACACCACAATGCCGATCAGTATCCCGGCAAATAAGGAGTGTTTGTCAGATAGTATGTCGCGTTCCATCAAGATCATCGCGCCCAAAGTTAAAGCGATAGTCAGTGTGTGTTCCCAGAACAATGTGCTGTAAATAATCAATGGCGTCCCAAGCGCAGCGAGTAACATCGCTGCCCACGCCGGACCGAAACCAGATCGCTCGGTGATCCACCCGATGAAATAGACGCTGATCAATCCCGCCAACAATGGCACGACGATCTCACCGCGTTCTCCCATGATCATGATGAACGGTTTGCTAAGCAGGGCAATGATCGGCGTTTGCGTGAGACGCACTTCACCGTTGCCGACGAAGTGAAACATCTGCGCGAAAGGAAGAAATTTGAAATCGGGATCGATCTCCTGTCCGGTGTAGCGAATAGCAAAATTTGGAAAAGGAGAGAAATTGATAGTGTCGGCTTGGATGCGCTTATACCCTGTATCAGGACTCCAATAGAATCCGCTTGGCATATAGATAAAGGCGATGAATAAGTACATCGCTGAAACAAGGATCATTATCAGGACGGTTGAACCGTGTTGTTCTTGTCGAGATGAGGAGTGAATGAGTGTCATCGCAAGTTGAGAAAAATGGGGGGTTGAATGGAACGCTATTTTAGTGTATCTTCTTTGTCAACTTTATCAAGACAAAGAGAGAGAGAAGGAAAATGTCAAAAATTTTACGAAATCCCGCAGTTTTAGCGTCACTCGCCGCGATCATCCTGGTGTTGTTGGGTCTAATGTTTCCTCTTCGCACTACTGCGACACATATTGGGTACGTTCATTCACCCACACCAGTTACACCTACGTCGGCACCTACTGCCACTCAGCCGAGTGGTCCCCCCTCAGCAGATGAAGTGCGTGAACGCGCACAAGGAATTTCGCGTCCGGGTATTGACACTTCCGGTGGCGGCAGTAACACCGTTGGCGCAACTGTTTTACTTTACTCACAAGGAACGTTGGCGGGTAGTGTTGAGATCATTGTGCCGATCAACGGCATCAATGTTCAGGTTGCCTTCTTCGGTCCCAATTTAGTCGCCGCTCCGCCTCAAACCATTAATGGCATTAACGGTGCTACCGGTTGGAGAACCGTCCTATCGGCTTCGTCCAAAGGTAGCAATTGGCGCAACATTCAAATTTTCAACGCCTCAAACACTTTAGTGGCAAACTTCGACATTAAAGTTTCGTAATACGAAATTCACCGAACAAACGAGAGGCGATCAGCGCCTCTCGTTTTTATTTAACGAGTCAGCGATCAGGCGATCTGTTTTGCCCATCGGGTAAGCCGCCAACGCGCGCGGCGGCAGCCACTTAAAATCGGCGACTTCAATCGCGCGCGGTTTGCCCTTAATCAATTTTGATTCAAAAACATACAGCGTGATCTTGAAATGCGAATACGCATGTCGTAGAGTCATTACAGGTTTTCCAACTTTCACTTCTATCCCCAACTCCTCTTTCAACTCTCTTCGCAAACACATTTCTTTTGTTTCCCCCTTTTCCATTTTGCCGCCCGGAAATTCCCACATCCCGCCCAACAATTTATCTGCCGGGCGTTGGGCAATTAGCACGCGCCCGTTTTTGCGAACGATGCCCGCCGTCACGTCGTAATGCGGCGTAGGCTTTTTCTTTTTTGCCACAGGTCGAGATTCTTGCACGCCAAGTTTTTTCGCCTCACAAATTTTTTTCAATGGGCATTTGCCGCACAATGGATTCTGCGGTTTGCAGATCGTTGCGCCTAAATCCATCAAGGCTTGGTTGTAATCACCTGCTTTGCCGCTTGGCACTAAACTTTCGGCGAGAGACCAAAGTTTCTTTTCACCTTGAGACGACTTCACATCGTATCGAAGGTTGAAGAGCCGTGACAAGACGCGCTTAACGTTCCCATCCACCACGGCGGCGTCACCGTTGAAAGCGATGGAGAGGATCGCCCCCGCCGTGTAACGTCCAACGCCGGGCAGAGTCCGCAATCGCTCCAGATCATTTGGTACATCGCCGTTAAATTCGCGTAACACTTTTTGCGATGCGGCGTGCAAGTTGCGGGCGCGCGAGTAATAACCGAGTCCCTGCCACATTTGCAACACGTCATGCAGTTTTGCCTCCGCCAATTTTTTCACGCTGGGGAATCGTTTGAGCCAACGGCGGTAGTAGGGGATGACGGTGTCCACTTGGGTTTGTTGCAGCATAATCTCGCTGACCCAAACGTGATACGGATTTTTCGATCCGCGCCAAGGCATGGCGCGGGCGTGGCGTGAATACCAACGTAGGAGTGCGTCGCCGATTTTCGGTTTCTGTTTGATGAGCGTTCGCTTTCTTTGCATCGTGTTTATCTTATCATCTCGTTCTCAAAATAGATGATATTGCTCCAGATGTAAATTTTTCCTAATTGCAAACTTGTGGAATTCCATGTAATCTCTTCTAAATAACGAATCGAACGACAGTTGCCGTTTGAGTCCTACTGACGTTTTGTAGTTTCTTGGGCGGTCATGTTTGATGAGCAGACGTGTACTTGCTGTTTTCGTTCCTCTCTTTTTCTCCACGTTGATCGTTGCGAGTGTGTTTGGCACGGCGCGCAACGTCGAAGCCTCCACGCGCTCTCAAACGGTTGATCCTACTCCTCAACCTTCTGGTTCTCGCACTGCCACGATCCGCGAAATCGTAAATCAAGTTTTAAGTCGAATCACTGAAACACAATCCGAGTCTGCGGCGACGGTTGGGCAGGTGATTCGCGTCGGTGGCACGGTGCAGACTCTTACCGACGGCAAAGCGCGCGTTGATCTCAGCGAGGGTACGATCGTGCGCCTTGCGCCGCAAACTATTTTCACAGTGACACAACTCAATCAAGATACGGGAAACCCGTTCACTCGCCTTCGTCTGGTGGTTGGAAAAATATGGGTCATTTTAAATGGTGGTTCGATGGATGTGGAGACACCCGTCGGCGCCGCTTCGGTGCGTGGCTCGTTGATGAGTGTGACTTACAATCCAAGTTTAGGCATTGCGATCATCACTTGTTTGGAAGGCACATGCGCGGTGACAGTTAATGGCGTCACGATTGTGGTCGGCTGCCCCACGCCGCAATAATTTCAGATGAGCAAAACGGCGGCGTTTATTCGGTTGTTGAGTGTGATGGTGATCGCGGCAACGATCCTTTTTCCTTCTAGTGTCGCGCTTGCCGATGGAGTGACGCCGACATCCACACCCGCGCCCTCATCTGAATCTACTGCGACTCCACAACCTGCTACCTCTACTTCGGTGACGCCGACTCTGCCGCCTGCAACATCGTTGCCTAATTCACCCTCTCCAACGTCCGCGCCCACTTCGACTCTGATAGCCACATCCACATCTCAACCGACTCCGAGTGCGACACCCTCTTCAACCAACACAGCGACAGCAACTTCATCACCCACTGCGAATGCTTCACCGACTCCGAGTGCAACATCCACCTCAACAAACATAGCGACCACAACATCATCTGCAACCGCAAGCGCATCGCTCACTTCAACATTGAGTGTGACTCCATCGGCGACGAATTCTACTACGCCTACGTCGACTCCCACGTCATCCGTCACAACGAGCGCGACCCCCACCGCGACTAAAGCAACAACGGCTTCACCTACCCCGACTGCAACACTCGCGTCAGCGGGAATCATTGGAGAAGAAATCGCCGATCCAATGTTTTGTCCTGGCACCGATCCGGGTTATGGCATTGGAGTTTGTTCTGGCGCGCAAACGAACTTTAGCGATGCTTACAACGACGCGATAACATATGCCGGATTGGGTTCAACCTCATCAGGATGGACAGGAACAATTTATTTTGAAACAGGAACGCACAGTGGTTCGTTTAGTGTTGATGGCTCCGACTTTAGCGCGACCACCGGCGGCATCCCCTCGGTGTTCACGATCATGAGCGTGGGCAACAGCAGCAATACGGTGTTGAGCGACACGGTCACGATCAATAGCATGAATGCCGTGACACTTCAGGGGTTCAGTGTCTCTGCCGCCGATCCCGTCGCCGGAATTATTGTGGGCAACGGAACTCCCATCACTGGCACGCTCACTCTTACCGATGTTGTAGTAACGAACACTGCGGGCGATGGCATTGCCATTGTTCAAAATAATGGCGATGTGATATTTAACGAAGTTCAAGCGAGCTCGAATTTCGGCACGGGTGCTGCCATCACCAACACGACTGGCAGCGGCAACATCACCGTTGGCCAGAGTACATTCAATGCCAACGGCGGGGATGGCTTACGTATTAATAACTCTACGAGTCCTGCGACCACGACGGTGACGGTGAGCAATAGCACGTTTGGCGACACCACCGGCAACATCTTTGGCGTCGGGCTGAAGATCGAGTCTAACGGCGTCATCACGTTAACCAGTCTGACGGCTAATTCCAACCTGACCGGCGTATACGTTGACAACACTTTTGGCGCGGGCAACGTCACCGTCAACGGCACGAATTTTTTTAATTACAATGACTCTGGCTCTACAGGACTGCACGTTGTTTCTAATGGCGCGATCAGCGTGAGCGGAGTCATGGCGAACAGCAATCCCAACAGCAATGGCGCTTACCTTCAGACTACGGGCAACGACATCACCGTTGACTCCAGCACGTTTGACAGCAACGCCATCAAAGGGTTGTACGCCAGAACATTGGGCAGTGGCAACGTCACGCTGACAAACGTTACTGCTACCGGCAATGGCTTAGGTCCTTACGCCAACGGGAATGGCGTGGAGGTAGAGGCGAACGGCGCTGTGAGCGTCACTGGAGTTACGGCGAACAGCAACGGCGCTAAAGGGGCTGTCATTGATAATTCTGGTGTGACCGAGACAGTGACGGTGAGCAACAGCACGTTCGGCAATACAACCGGCACTGGCAATGTCGAAAAAGGTTTGGACATTGCATCAAGTGGCGACGTATTGTTAACTGGCGTGACGGCATCTTACAATACACTGCAAGGCGTATATATTGCCAATAACGCTGGCGCGGGTAATGTGACCATCAACGGCACGAACACTTTTGGCAACAACGGCGGCAAAGGTGTAGAAGTGTTGTCAAATGGCACAATTGACGCGAGCGGAATCACGGCGAACAACAACGGCGCTAACGGCGCTTACATTGACAACTCTACCGGTTTTGCGACGGTGACGATAAGCAACAGTAAGTTCGGTGATGCGCTCGCCACCGGCAACACTATTAAAGGCTTGGAGATCATATCGAATGGCGATGTCACATTAGTTAACGTCACTGCCAGTTACAACGGTTCGGATGGCGCGAACATTACCAGCAACGGCGCTACCGTCTTTATTGATCCCAGTTTTTTCGAGGGAAATGGCGGCAACGATTTGTCTGTAGACAGTGGCGCCGGCAACATCACCCTTGATTGTGTGACCAGCACTAACAACGTCTTCACCACAAGTGGAACCGTCACGATCACCTGTAGCACGTCATCGCAATCAACTGTGATCATCATTGTTGTTGACGACACATCATCGGGTGGCGGTGGGGGAGGCACGATCATCGTTGACACTCTTACTGATTTTGCGGCGTTCAAAACTCCGGACGGCATATCATTTTTTTCTTACGGTGTCGGCGGTGTCGGCAATTTCTTGATCTTTGTGCCGGATGCCGTTTGGAAAAATGCGAAACCGGGCGAGGTCATTGTCAACTGTCTCGACTCGCGCGGCTACAATTTGCGCTTCTCGCGTTTGACCGATGATCGCATTGCGCTATTTGGTTTGGGTAACACTGCGCCCAACGAGGGCTGGTATCTCCTGCGCTGGTTCGCCCCCGATGGCAGGTTGGTCAACCGCGTCTACGTGCGTTTGACATTTGGATGAATTACCTCACCCTCCCGAAGGTTCTAAAACCTTCGGGAGGGCGGTAGCGTGTTAACTTTTTGCCTTGCCGCCCGCTCATCTTTGGAGTATGCTACTCGCATCACTACTTAAAAGGAGATCTCACAATGGCTAACTGGGAATATTGTATTCTGTTGCGCGTTGGCACAGCAATTGACACCAAGTGGTATGTCAACCGCACATTCAAACACAGCGAGCCGGGCGAACTTCCGGCAGAGGCAACTGAACCCTACTTCGCAAAACTTAATGGGCAGTTTGATAAACTGCACGCCAAAAAAGTTTATCCTGTTTTGCCCGCCGTCATGAATCTGCTCGGCGCGGATGGTTGGGATTTGATTGACGATATGGATGTGGGCATCCCGGGCGATCAGGGATTGGTGTTCAAGCGTGAGGTCAAGGCGAAAGCGGCGAAGAAGAAACGTAAATAAATTTTGTAGAGAATCAGAAACCCGCTTTCTCCAAGAAAGCGGGTTTCTATTTCGCCTCTACTTTTTTTTGAAAATATCTTCCCACTCGGCGACCTCCTCCGCGCTCACACCTTTCTCCTTCTCAGGTGTTGCCGCCGATTTCCTCATTAGCGTTTTCCCAAATTCCCCCGACGATCTAACCGTCATTCGTTTTCCCCGCGCGGCGTCGGCAATTTTTTGATCGGATGTGATGACGATCATCCCCTGCGGGTTCTTCTCGGCGTTGATGCGCTTGATGATCAAATCATCCGCGCTGGTGTGCCTCTCCGAAGCGAAGATCACTTTAACATCCGACGTAGAAAGATCGGACACGCCGCCCGGCAAACCCCCGTCAAAAATAATCGTCGCCGCACGCCGCTCGCGCATACATAATTGGCGCACCAGCCGCACCAATTTCGATTCATCATCCGGGTCTTCCAGCGACAGCCCGCGCGTCTGACCGATCACATTATGACCATCAATCAAATACGGCATGACGTAATTCTAGCGTTACACAACATAGAATAACCTGACGATTGATCGGTGATTGGCGTATCGCGTATTGCATATCGCGGATAGCGAATGGCGTATCGCGCCTATCGTACTAACGGAATACGCAATACGAAATACGACGCATCACTCGTCACGTATCACGCAATACGCTATCAGCCATTTGCCATCAACCATCTGCCATCCGCTATTCGCCTTATGCCAAATTCCGAGTATCATAACCACGCTATGAACTGGAAACGCTGGCTGCTCTATCTTGGG
>JACRLA010000212.1 GCA_016215145.1 Chloroflexota bacterium | reverse complement strand
GTCAGCTATTTATTTGGATTGATCCTGCCTCTGATCTTCACCGTGATCACAGGTGTCGCCGCCAACGCCATCGGTCGCTGGGTCGGCATCCCCATCCCCGATCTACTCGCGCTCGAAAATTTAGTTTCACTCGGCGCAGTGCTGCTCGTTGCGCTGGGCGGTGTGGGCTTGTGGCAGTTCGAAGGTGTGATACGTGAACGCGCCGGATATATTTGGAACGCGGCGACCAGCGCGGCGCGTTTGGAATGGCTCTATCGAATCGCTTGGGAAACCTATCGCCTCATCGGGCGCAGCTTACGCACCATTGCCGCCATCGTGGAGGGTGAGGGTGGTGTGTTGTGGACTCTGGTGGTGGCGTTGATGGTGTGGCTTTTATTTTTTAACCGATAATGTCATTTCGAGGAGCGTTCTCTGCGACGAGAAATCTCTGGGTTGATCAAAAAGATTCATCGCAAGAAGGTTGAGAACGCACAACTATTTTTCGGGCTAATGCCATTTCGAGGAGCGTTCTTTGTGACGAGAAATCTCTAGGGCTATCAAAGAGATTCCTTGCCGTGTTCAGAATTTCATGATAGGAGTTGCGCGGCGTGAAGAAACAATTTTATGTTTACATCATGGGTAGCAGGTCGCGCGTTCTTTATGTTGGCATGACGAATGACCTTCGTCGTCGTGTCTATCAACATAAAGAGAAACTCGTTGAGGGATTTACGCAAAAATATAACGTCACGATGTTGGTCTATTATGAAACAACAGACAATGTGCTTGCCGCAATTCAGCGCGAGAAACAAATTAAAGCGTGGCGCAGAAGTAAAAAGATTGAATTGATACAGTCATCTAATGCTGAATGGAAAGATTTGAGCGTAGAAATAGAATAATAGGCACGTCATTCCGTGGCGAGGAATCTCTCCGATTGATCAAAGAGATTCCTCGTCGCAAAGAACGCTCCTCGGAATGACAGGGTTAAGACCCTGCGTATCTTTTCGGTGTTCTGGCACTCCCGTTTTTAATGGGAAATCAAGAACTTGTCATTCCGAGCGGTGTTGTTCCGCGAGGAATCTCTGGGGTGATCAAAGAGATTCCTCGTCGCAAAGAACGCTCCTCGGAATGACAGGGTCAAGACCTTCGCGCCTCGCCGTAGGCGTCCTGCGGATGCGGTTTTCTCTAAACAATGTTTCCAACCTTCACTGAACTCATCGAACAATTTTCCTCCTTCGCCTCAACCCCAGCCGCTGTGGGCGTATTGATCACGGCGGGCATTATTGTGGCGATCACCGATTGGCGAGCGAGCGTCTTTGCTTTAGCCTGTCAATCTATCCTTGCCGGACTCTTGTTCTCGCGCGTTCTTCCGCCACAGTTGGCGGGCGTGAAGATGATCGTCGGCTTGTTGATCTGCGTGCAGATTTTTTTGACGGCGCGACAAATTGCCTCGAAGAAAAAATCGGAAGCTAAAACGGTGATCGTTGACCCGAATGCCCAAAGCGGCGCAGCCGAGGCGGCATCCCCTGATCAGTCCCCTTTTAAAAATATCGCAGTCGGTCTGCCCTTTCGCGTCGTCGCCGTGATCATGATCATCATCGTCGGTTGGCAATTATCGGAAGTTTCCGATCTTAATGTGTCGGGTTTGCCTACGGCAGTGTCTCTCGCTACGTTTGGTCTCGTCGGTCTCGGCTTGCTCGGACTCGGCTTGACCGAAGAGCCGTTGAAGGTTGGCATGTTGTTGATCACGGTGTTGATGGGTTTTGAAATGTATTACGCCGCCGTTGAACCGGCGCTGGCAGTGATGGCGTTGTTGGCAATTGTAGATTTTGCGGTGACGCTTGGCGCGTGTTATCTCGCCGCAGTGCGACGAGGTGAAGCGTGAGCGTTCCTGTATTGATGTTGGCAACGCCGTTTGTGGCGGCGTTGATCGTGTATGTGTTGCAGCGTTGGCGATGGGCGCAAGCGATCATCGCTGCCGCGGTGTGCGCGGTGTTGGCGTTGCTGGCGTTGCAAATTCCGTTAGACCAAGTGGCGGTGTTCGCCGGACGCGATGTTACGTTTCAAGGAACGTGGTCGGTGCTGGGGCGCGCCTTCACCTTCGCTCCGGAGAATCGTCCGGCGTTGACGTTCATCTACGTCGCCTCCATGTTTTTTTTCGCGGGCGCGGGCGCGGCGAAAGTTCCAAGCGCGTTTCTGCCTGCGGGCTTGTTGAGTGTGTCGCTGTTGACGGCGACTCTGTTCGTGCAGCCGTTTTTGTTCGCCGCATTATTTTTGGAAATGCTCGCCGCAGTATCTGTGCTGATGCTTTCAGATGACGAGCATCCTTTTACACGCGGCTCGTTGCGTTTGTTGGTGTTTGTCACTCTTGGTGTGCCGTTTATTTTGTTGGCGGGTTGGCAGATTGAGGGCGCGACATCGAGCCCTGATGATTTAACTTTTCTCACGCGCGCCACCGTGTTGCTGGATATTGGCTTGTTGATCTTGTTGGCGATTTTGCCTTTCCACTCGTGGATACCGACGGTGGCGGAAGAATCGTCTCCTTACGCTGCCGCGTTTGTGTTCACTGTGGTGCAGATGGCGGTGATGTTTTTCATGTTGAACTTTTTTAATCAGTACGCCTGGTTGCGCTCGCCGACTCAGTTTGCGGCGTTGCGCTTCGCGGGTGCGGCGATGGTGATCGGGGGTGGGGCGTTTGCCTTTGCTCAACGCCGCTTCGGGCGATTGATGGGTTACGCCGTGATGGTGGATATTGGCGCGGCGATGCTGGCTGTGGGTCTCGGGACGGCGGATAGTTTGCGCGCGGCGTTAGCGATTGTGGCTCTGCGTGGCATCGGACTCTCTGTGTGGGGCATGGGACTCGGTTGGTTGCGTGCGAGTGCGAAAGACAGCACCGACTTTGATGATCTCGTTGGCATGGCCTGGCAATTTCCGTTTGCCTCTATCGCCGTTGTCATCGGCGGGCTCTCGCTGGCAGGTTTGCCACTCACTGCCGGGTTCGTGGGGCGTTGGGCGTTGTATCGTCAACTTGCCGTCAGCGATTACGGTTTTGCCATTGCCTTGCTCGCCGCGAGTGGAAGTGTGATGTTAGCTTACGCCCGCGGCGCAGCATCGTTATTCAAACGCACTTCAACTGATGAAGCGTTTGCGATTCAAGATGATCAAGTGGCAGTTGTGTTTTTGGTTATCGGCGTTGCCGTGATTCTATTTGTGGGCTTGTTTCCTCAAACGATTTTGCCTGCGGTGACTCAGGCAGCGGGGGCGTTTAAATCTTTGGTCAAATAGCCAATTGAAATCGCAGTAAGAAAAAGCGAAGCCCGTGTAAAACGGGCTTCGTGTGTTTAACCTGTTACATCGCAAACTCGAAAACAGGTGTTTCAATCACGCGTGCTGGCTTCTGTTTTTCCCAAATTGTTTTTTGCAAACGTTCAACTGTTTGAGGGG
>JACRLA010000127.1:10951-28700 GCA_016215145.1 Chloroflexota bacterium | reverse complement strand
TTGCGCTCGCGCTCGATCCGTTTTGTTTTGGCGACTAACAATGCCATGAAGACGCCGTTGCAGTTTCAGACGAAGTTGAAGGGCATGGGGGTTGAGGTCAGCCTGGATGAGATTTTGACGTCGTCGCAGGCGGTGGCGATCTATTTACGCCAGCACGCGCCGCGCGGCGCAAAAGTTTTCGTGGTAGGTGAAGAAGGCATACGACAGGCGATTGCCGAAAGCGGTTTTGTGTTGTGGGATGCAGAGTCGGCAGCCGACTACGTGGTGGTTGGGATGGATCATGGGTTGAACTGGGAGAAGTTGGCGCGGGCGACTCTCAACATCCGCGCCGGAGCAAAGTTCATCGGCACAAATTCGGACGCTACGTTTCCGACGGAACGGGGGATTGTGTTTGGCAACGGTTCGATTCTTGCATTACTGAAAACGGCGACGGACGTTGAACCACTCGTGATCGGCAAGCCCGCGCCTATTATGTATCAGCAGGCAATGGAACGGCTCGGAGGAAGTGTTGAAGATACGGCGGCACTTGGAGATCGGTTGGAAACGGATATACTAGGTGCCGTGCGCGCAGGCATCCGCAGTATACTGGTGCTGTCCGGTGTTTCAACGCGCGCGCAGTTGACGGCTCTCGATTATCAACCACAGTGGGTGTTCCACGATATTGTGGAACTGACTACTCAATGGCAGGCTGATTTATGACTCGCCCTTCTAAACAAATCAGTGCTCAAGATCGTTTGGCTGAGGTCAATGCCAAACTGCAAGGACATCCTGACGACGCGCAAGCGTTGATTGCCCGCGCGGTGATCTATCGTCAGATGGAAAATTACGTCGAGGCGGTAGCCGACTGCACCACCGTGATTCAAACACAACCCAACAACGTGCAGGCGGTCTTGGAACGCGGTATCGCCTACCGCATGTTGAACAGATTCCGCGAAGCACTGGCAGATTTGAATCAAGTGATCCTCCTCGAGCCGGGTCTGCCGCAAGCCTATCACCATCGTGGTCAATGTTACGAGCAGATGAATCAACCCGAAAAAGCGGTGGTGGATTACAGCAAATGGATTCAGATCACCCCCGATAAACCCAACCCGTATTTCAAACGCGCCGAGATATTCATGAAGTTGAAACAATTCGACTCGGCGGTTTCCGATTTCGATAAAGTCATTTCGTTAGCGCCCAGTGTCGCCGCCTCGTACCAACTGCGCGCGATAGCCTTTTACGCTATGGGGCAGATTGATAAAGCGCTGGCTGACACTCAAATTATGGTGAGTCTTGAGCCGGGGAATCCGTCTTATTTGCATAATCGCGGTGTGGCGTATTTCGAGTTGAAACAGTATAAGCCGGCGATTGCTGATTTTGATCGGGCGGTTGAACTTGCGCCGAAGCAAGTGGAGAGCTATTACTATCGGGGTCGCGCCAAAGCGGCAGACGGTCAACTGCGGGCAGCGATTCGGGACTATAACAAGGCGCTGGAATTGAAATCGGAACACATGGAGTCGCTTCTGCATCGTGGCAATGCTTTACTGGAACTCAAAGAATACGATCAGATGATGAAGAATGATGATCTGCTGCTGGAGCTTGATCCGAAAAATGCCGACGTGCATTATCGCAAAGGTCTCGCCGCTTTAGCCGAGAAGCTGATTGATCAAGCCATGCGGTCATTCACTCAAGCCATCCTCAATCGCCCGAACTTCGCCGCCGCTTACGAAGAGCGCGCCCGCCTCAACATGATGAAAGCGGATCGCGCGGGCGCTATCAGCGATTTGAGTCAAGCGATTAAATACGGCATAGATGATCCCGTGTTGTATGCCTTGCGCGGGCGTTTGTTGAAAGACGGCGGTGATTTTGCGGGCGCGATTGCCGACTACAACAAAGCGTTGGAAGGCCTGCCCGAATCTTTTGAACTGTACCTTGAGCGGGCGCAAATGCATTTTAAGTGCCGTAATTTTGCCAACGCTGCCGAAGATTTCGCCCACTGTCTGGAAACGCGACCGAACGACGTAGGCTTGCTGGGCAATCTGGGCGCGTCGCATTTGGAAGCCGGTCAATACGACAAAGCGATTGAATCTTTTACGCAAGTGATTGCCTTGGATCGCGGTGATGCAGTGAGCTACATGAGTCGCGGTGACGCCTACATGGCGAAAGGCGATTGGGCGAAGGCGGCAGACGACTATAAGAAGGTCGCGCATATTTCAGGCGACGCGCCATTAAAGAGGCTCGCCGAGAAACATATTGCCGAGATCGTGGCGAAGAAGTGAAACCTCTCTTTGAACTTTCATTACCCGATCTCACTTCTGTTCTCAAGGAGTGGGGCGAGCCGCCTTTCCGCGCTAAACAAATTTGGGGCTGGACGTATCAGCGCATGGCAGGCTCGTTTGAGGACATGAGCGACCTGCCCAAGAATTTGCGCGCTCGCCTCACTGCCGAGATTCAATTCACGCGCCTCACACCCGTCATCAACCAAACATCCAAAGATAAAAGCACCAACAAAATTCTGTTTGCCCTCAGCGATCAGCACAAGATCGAAAGCGTCTTGATGCATTATCGTGATCGTCATACCACCTGCATCTCCACTCAAGCCGGATGCGCCATGGGCTGCGTGTTCTGTGCCACCGGGCAAATGGGTTTTGATCGTCACCTCAGCCCGGGCGAGATCGTGGAGCAAGTGATGTGGTTCGCCCGTGATCTCTATAAAGAGGGTGACAAGCTTTCTAATATCGTGATCATGGGGATGGGTGAGCCGTTTCATAATTATGATGCGACTTTGCAAGCGGTTGACCGTCTCACCGATCCTGAGGCGTTTAACTTCGGCGCGCGCCGTATCACGATCTCTACCGTCGGCTTGATCCCGATGATTCAACGATTCGCCGATGAACACCGTCAAGTGAATCTCGCCGTATCGCTTCACGCCGCCACCAACGATCTTCGCAACGAACTCCTGCCGATCAACAAAAAATATCCGCTCGAAGCGTTGATGCAAGCCTGCCGCGACTACGTTGCCAAAACACATCGTCGCATCACCTTTGAGTGGGCGCTCATACAAGGCAAGAACGATGGCGCGCAGCAAGCGCACGCCTTAGTTAAACTTCTCTCCAATCCAAAGTTGATGTGTCACGTCAACGTTATACCCTTAAACCCCACGCACGATTACGCCGGTGCGGCATCCGAGCGCGAGCGAGTCGATCAATTTAAAAATATCTTAGATGCCTCTGGTATCCCCTGCACCGTGCGCGTGAGGCGCGGCATAGATATTGATGCGGGCTGCGGGCAGTTAAGAATAAAAGCATCCAACCCCTAATCCCTATTTCATCCCCGCCTCTCCAAAGTTATAATCGCATCATGCTCAATCGCGTTGATCGCTGTTCATTGCTTCACGCCAAGCGTCCTGTGGGTTGTTCGTTGTTTCATTGTTCATCGTTCATTACTTCAATGTAGAGTCATGTTTGGCAAACTTCGTCGCCTCATCCTCATCCTCTGTGCGGCAGATGCGATAGGCACACAACTCGCCCTCCTCGCCGCCGACTCACTGCGCCGCTTCCTTCCGCTCGGACGCGAACTCGGCACTCTCGATTCGCAACTCAACATCTACATTCACCTCATGGTCGCCGTGCTGTTCCCCGTCGTGTTTCTGGTCGTCTCGGTTTACGACGTGCGGCGCGACGTGCGCCCTGTGGGCGATGCCCGCGCCTTATTCGTCGCCGTCTCCACCGCCACCCTCGCCCTCGCCGGTGCGCTGTATTTTTCGTATCGTGATGTCCCGCGCTTACTCGTTTTCTATTTTTATTTTTTTGATTTGTTGATTTTAACGACGGCGCGATTGGCGATGGCGCTGATCTTGCGCGTGATGCACGCCAGTGGAAAACCGTTGACGCGGATTCTGCTGGTGGGGGCGGGGGCGGGCGCGGATGCCGTCACCCTTGCCCTCAACACCCGACTCGGACACAGCATCCAGATCATCGGCTGCGCTGACGACTCGGCAACACCCGATTCAAAATTTCTGGGTCGCGTTGAAGACGTGCCGCGACTCGCGCGCGATCATCAAGTGGATGAAGTGATCATCTGCTTGCCCGCAGAAAACTATACGCAAGTTGAACGACTGACCTTCGCTTTGCAAACGCAATCAGTGCGCGTGCGTTTAGTGCCCGATTTTCTTAAATTGGTCATGGTAAAATCTAGCGTGGATTTGGTGGGCGGCATTCCCTTGATCGGTTTGCGTGAGCCGCGCATAGATGGATCGCTGTGGGCGATCAAACGAATTTTCGATCTCACCGTAACTTTGTTCGGCATGATCGTCGCCCTGCCTCTCATGGGCGTAATCGCTTTGGCAATCAAACTCACTTCAGCGGGACCCGTCGCCTTCACCCAGCCGCGCGTCGGCGAGAACGGGAAAACTTTTGGCATGTATAAATTTCGCACGATGGTTGCCGACGCCGAGAAGAAAGTGAACACAGAAACATTCGAAAAGCGCCCCGACGATCCGCGTGTGACTCCGTTGGGGCGTTTTCTGCGCCGCACCAGCATGGACGAACTGCCGCAGATATTCAACGTATTGAAAGGCGAGATGAGTCTGGTGGGACCGCGTCCGGAGATGACTTTCATCGTGGACAAATACGAACCCTGGCAGAGGCAGCGGCTGGCGGTGCCACCGGGGATGACCGGCTGGTGGCAGGTGAGTGGTCGCAGTGATCTGCCGATGCATCTCAACACACAATACGATCTGTATTACATCCGCAATTACTCCATTCTGCTCGATCTCAAAATTCTGTGGCGCACGGCAGGCGCGGTGATCAAAGGCAAAGGAGCGTACTAACAATTACTCATTACCAATTACGGTAATTAGTAATTAGTAATTGACATGAAAATAATCTCAGTGTTCGGCACTCGCCCCGAGGCGGTGAAGATGGCGCCGGTCGTGGCGGAGTTGCGAAAACACAAAAGCGTTGAGTCGAAAGTTTTGGTGACGGCGCAGCATCGTGATATGTTGGATCAGGTGTTGGATGTGTTTGATATTAAACCTGATTATGATCTCGACGTGATGCAGGACAACCAAACCCCCACCGATGTTGCCGCCGAAGTTCTTAAACACATTCAACCCATCTTGCGCCAAGAGCAACCCGATTGGATCCTGGTGCAGGGCGATACAACCACCGTGTTAGCCGCCTCACTCGCCGCGTTTTATTCGCGCGTCAAAGTGGGTCATGTTGAAGCCGGTTTGCGAACACACGATCGCTATAACCCGTTCCCCGAAGAGATCAACCGCGTCTTAGCCGATCAACTTTCCGATCTGCATTTTGCGCCGACGGAGACATCAAAGAAAGCATTGCTGCGCGAAGGTATTGAGGCAAAGCGTGTCCATGTCACGGGGAACACCGTCATTGACGCGCTGAAGTTTATCGTCGCCCAACCATTCAACGGGTCTCTGCCGCATTACCCTGCCGATAAAAAATTGATCCTCATCACCGCGCATCGCCGCGAAAATTTTGGCGAGCCGTTTGCCGATATGTTGAGGGCGATGAAGAATTTGGCAGATCGTGAAGACACGCATTTAATTTATCCCGTGCATCCAAACCCTAATGTGAAGAACGCGGCGCACGCAGTCTTGGGCAAACATCCTCACGTAACGTTGTTGCCGCCGATGGATTATTTTTCTTTCGCACATTTGATGGGCAAAGCGCATTTGATATTAACGGATTCGGGTGGCATACAAGAAGAAGCGCCGGGTTTGGGTGTGCCGGTGTTGGTGATGCGTCACGTCACCGAGCGCCCCGAAGCGGTGGAGGCTGGCACGGCGAAACTGGTGGGGACGGACACAAAAGTCATCACGGATGAGGCGGCAAAACTTCTGGATGATCCTACCGCGCACGCGAAAATGGCGAAGGCAGTGAATCCGTTTGGCGATGGTCATTCGGCAGAACGGATCGTTAAAATACTTTTAGATCATAAGGAGTAAAAAGTAATTAGTAATTGGTAATTACCAATTACTAATTACTGATCTGCGAATGTCAAACTTCAATTGGTCAACTAAACGAGTCGTGATCACGGGTGGGGCGGGATTCGTCGGACGGTATCTCGTTGAGAATCTTCGCCGCGCGGGTTGCAAAGAAATTTTTATCCCGCGCAAAGCCGATTGCGATCTGCGTGACATCGGCAATGTGCGGCGTTTATACGATGAGGTGAAACCGCACATCGTGATTCATCTTGCGGCTACCGTCGGCGGCATCGGCGCTAACCGCGAACATCCGGGATCATTTTTCTATGACAACTTGATGATGGGCGTGCAGTTGTTGGATGAAGCTTACAAACGCGGCGTAGAAAAATTTATCTCGCTGGCAACGATCTGCGCCTACCCCAAATTTACGCCCGTGCCATTTAAGGAAGAGGAGATTTGGAATGGCTATCCCGAAGAGACGAATGCGCCTTACGGTTTAGCCAAGAAGATGTTGATGGTGCAATCGCAAGCGTATCGCCAAGAATATAATTACAACTCGATCACGGTATTCCCCACCAACCTTTACGGACCCAACGACAACTTCGATCCCAAGAGTTCGCACGTCATTCCGGCGTTGATCAAAAAATGTTTTGACGCAATAGATCGTGGCGACAAAGAGATCGTGATATGGGGCGATGGCTCGCCGACGCGCGAATTTCTTTACGTCGAAGACGCGGCCGAAGGGATTCGGCTGGCGGCTGAAAAATATAACAGCAGCGAGCCGGTGAATCTCGGCAGTTCGTTTGAGATCAGCATCAAAGATTTAGCGCATCTCGTCGTCAAAGAAACCGGCTTCACCGGAAAAATTGTCTGGGACACGGCAATGCCCAACGGTCAACCGCGCCGCAAACTGGATACATCCCGCGCCGAAAAAGAATTTGGATTTAAGTCGCAGACCGATTTCCCGGAGGGGTTGAGGAAGACGGTGGAGTGGTATCGGGGACAAGCGCGCTAACACTGTCGGCGACAGTTTGTTTCTGAGATAGTTTCTAGGAGTGAACACTCTATGTCTGGATATGAAATTATTACTCGTTGTCGGGCTTGTGGCAATATCAAGCTAAATGAAATCTTAAGCTTGGGAAGTATCCCCTTGGCGAATTCTTTGTTGACTGCCGAGCAGCTTAAACAACCTGAACCTAAGTATCCATTGGATTTGGTGTTTTGCCCTACATGTTCTTTAGCTCAGATTACTGCTACCGTAGCCCCTGAAGTTCTCTTCAGGGACTATTTTTATTTTTCCTCGGTGTCGGAAACAATGCTGTTGCATGCCCAAGAAATGGTCGAAAAGCTGATGAGGCTTCAAAACTTGAATCGGGAGAGTCTGGTCATTGAAATTGCCAGCAATGATGGCTACTTGCTGCAATATTTCCTGCGCAAAGATATTCCGGCTTTGGGGATTGACCCGGCGCTCAACGTGGCTAAAGTAGCCGCGGAAAGAGGGGTGACTACGCTGACCGAGTTTTTTGGGATTGAGTTAGCCCGCAAGTTACGTGAGCAAGGCGAAGAGGCTGATGTAATTATCGCTAATAATGTTTTAGCCCATGTGGCTGATCTAAAAGGTTTTGTCCAAGGCATTAAAACATTGCTTAAGAAATCCGGGGTGGCGGTATTTGAGGTGCCCTATATTAAGGATTTAGTTGACCGTTCCGAGTTTGACACGATCTATCATGAGCACCTTTGTTACTATTCATTAACGGCTTTAGATGCTTTATTCAAACAATACGATCTTCTCATAGCCGACGTGGAACGGCAGGATATTCATGGCGGCTCACTGCGCATCTATGTGACACACACCGCTTCGGCTGGTGATAGAGTCCGTGTCCGCCAATTGTTAAACGAAGAGCTGGCTTGGGGAGTTCACCGCTTTGACTTTTATGCTAACTTTGGCAAACGGGTTCAGCAATTGCGAGAGATCCTAAACGATTTGCTGTTCGGATTGAAATCGCGCAATCGGGCGATTGCCGGTTATGGTGCTGGAGCCAAAGGGAGTATTTTGCTGAACACTTTTGGGATTGGAAATAATGTGTTGGATTATGTAGTTGATCGCAGTCCCTATAAACAGGGACACTATATGCCGGGATGTCACTTGCCCGTGTTTGCTCCAACAAAACTTTTGGAGGCGATGCCAAATTACGTTTTGTTGCTCACCTGGAACTTTGGCAAAGAAATATTAACCCAACAGGCAGAGTACATACATCGCGGTGGGAAATTTATTGTGCCAATCCCGGAAGTCAAGATAGTAAGTTCATGATTCTTAGTAAGACGAATCTTGCCGGTGCGGTCATCGTTGAGCCGGAACGATCAGAAGACTCGCGGGGCTTCTTTGCGCGCACTTGGTGTCAGCAAGAATTTACCGAGTATGGTCTCTCGGCGGCTTTTGTACAGTGCAGTATTTCATTTAACAAAAAACGGGGTACATTGCGTGGAATGCACTATCAGGCTAAACCTTTTGAGGAAGCCAAGTTAGTGCGCTGCACTATGGGCGCCATCTATGACGTTATCATTGATCTGCGCCCTACGTCTATCACCTTCCAACGCTGGGTGTCAGTGGAGTTAACTGCTGAAAACCGCCGCGCCCTTTACATCCCTGCCGGTTTTGCACATGGATTTCAAACAGTGGTGGATGATACGGAAGTGTTTTATCAGATCTCTGAGTTCTATCATCCTGAATGTGCGCGCGGTGTGAGATGGGATGACCCCACGTTTGGAATTTCCTGGCCAATTGAAAACCCGATACTTTCTCAAAACGATAAAACTTACGATTCGATTTAAGGATATAACCTTGATGGAATCTTACAGCAAGCAAATAAAGGAAGTGATTGATGAACGCGTTGTGCTTGAGATAAAAATCGCCGATGACGCTCAACACCAAATCGGTGTCCTTAAACCTGTTACCCGCTCGCTACTAAATGATGCGGAAGTTATTGCCAAAATGACCCGATGGCGAAATCAGGCGAAACGACACTTCTTAACGCAGTTTACCGCCACCGAAGCCCGAACAAAGCGCTGGCTGGAGGATGTCGTTCTAACAGACTGTTCCAGATTATTGCTTCTTTTATATTCTCCGACAAAATTGATTGGACAATTTGGTTTCAAGGGTTTGTCGAACGACACTGTGGAAATTGACAACTTAATCCGAGGCGAGATCGGCGGGCACCCTCATCTAATTTATTATTCGGAGATAGCGTTAGTGAACTGGCTTTTCCACACATTTGCTATTTCTAGCATTTCCGGTTTTGTCCTCTCAGACAATATGCTTACGCTTAACTTGCATCAGTCCACCGGGTTCCGTAAAACAGACCGGATTCCGTTGCAGAGGATTGAGCGCGAAGGAGAAGTTTATCTTCAAATGAAGGAAGCCGGTTCGGCAAGTCCCGGCGCATTGTTCGTCCAAAAATTGGAATTGCGCCGTCGCGATTTCAAATTTGAAAGAGACTAGACGTGGAACAGAAAATACTTGATTTGATTTTTCAAATCGCCAACGAATTTAACGAGCAGCTGGAAAATAAAATCGCCATACACCAAGGGAGAGAGGCGCATTTGTATGGCAGAAATGGTGTGCTCGATTCGCTGGGTTTGGTTTCATTTGTAATGGCGGTTGAACAATCGGTTGAAAGTGAATTTAGCGTTGCTGTGACATTGGCTGACGAAAAAGCCTTATCGCAACAAAATAGTCCTTTCCAAACAATAGGCTCACTTGCAGATTACATAAAAAAGTTGATCGAAGAGGCGAGTCGAACCAGTGGATAAACAAGTAACATTGATCACAGGCACTCGCAAAGGAATAGGGAGATTTCTTGCCGAGCACTATGTCAAACAAGGGCATCTGGTGGTTGGCTGTAGCCGCTCAGAGGTTGATTGGCACATGGAGGGCTATGAGCATCATATTGTGGATGTAGCAAACGAGGCGGCTGTTACGAGTTTATTTTCTGCCGTACACAAAAAATACGGCAGGCTAACGCACTTAATCAATAATGCGGGAATTGCCTCCATGAATCATAGTGTTTTGACCCCGCTCTCAACAGTACACACTATACTTAATACTAACGTTGTGGGAACGTTTCTGTTCTGTCGGGAAGGCGCAAAATTAATGCAAAGGAATCACTATGGGAGGATTATCAATTTTTCAACTGTGGCTGTGCCCTTACATTTGGAAGGCGAGGCTGTTTATGCCGCCTCCAAAGCGGCGATTGTTTCCTTGACACAAATTCTGGCAAGAGAGTTGGCTGGTTTTGGCATAACAGTTAACGCTGTTGGACCCACGCCCGTGCAAACCGATCTTATTCGTGCAGTACCTGTTGACAAAATGCAGGCTCTGCTGGCACGTCAAGCCATCCCGCGTTTTGCTGAGTTCCGTGACATTGCCAATGTGGTGGACTTCTTCCTGCGCCCCGAAAGTGACTTTATCAGCGGACAACTCATTTATCTTGGCGGAGTTTCATGATCGAGTTTTTACTGAAGGTGTTCGATGAAAACAAAAATGACGATGCCATTATCTGGCGCGACCAACCCTTCGCCTATAGTTGGCTGACCGAGCGTATCTCCGCTTGGCAAATCGCTTTGGACAAAGAACAGGTACAGGCGGGGAGCGTCGTCATCCTCGAGGCTGATTTTTCGCCCAACGCTATCGCTCTTTTCCTCGCACTGATTGAGCGCAATTGCGTTATCGTCCCTTTAACAAAATCCATTGCCGCGAAGAAAGCTGACTTTATGGAGATTGCTGAGGGTGAGGTGCGGATTGCTATTGACGACGAGGATGCCGCAGCTTTTGAGAAATTACCAAGGCAGGCGACCCATCCTCTGTATGCAATACTACGGGGGCGCCGTCATCCAGGATTGATTCTGTTCTCGTCCGGCTCGACAGGCAAAAGCAAGGCGGCGCTGCACGATCTGACGGGTATTCTTGAAAAATTTAAAGTGTGTCGCAACAGGCAGCGAGCCATAACATTTTTGCTATACGATCACATTGGCGGCGTCAACACCATGCTTTATACGCTGTCGAATGGCGGGTGCATTATTACAGTGCAGGAGCGTACCCCCGAGAAAGTATTGGAAGCGGCGCAGAAATACCATGCAACATTGTTGCCAACATCGCCGAAGCAAACTTATGGCTTAAGCGAAGTCGGGATTTTGCGCTCGAAATCCAAGAGTTCTGATTCGTTGTGGGTCAAGATCGGCGGCGAGGGCTTCGAAACGCGCATCGTGGATGGGATACTACATATCAAAGCGCAATCCGCGATGCTTGGTTATCTCAACGCGCCTAGCCCGTTTAGCGAAGATGGCTGGTTTATCACTGGTGACGAGGTGCAGGTGGATGGCGACTATTATCGTATTCTGGGGCGCCGTTCGGAACTGATCAACGTCGGCGGCGAAAAGGTCTACCCGGCAGAGGTTGAAAGCACGTTGTTGTTGATGGAGGGTGTTGATGATGTCGTTGTCACGGGCGAGACGAATCAGCTATCGGGGCAAATCGTGGTGGCAAAAATCAACCTCTCTACTGCCGAAAATTTGATGCAGTTTCGCCAGCGAATGCGCCAATTTTGCAAAGACAAGCTGGCTAAATACAAAATCCCTCAAAAGGTAATTTTATTAGATCAACCGGCTTATTCGCAAAGGTTTAAAAAAATGCGTCTCTAGCTCACTATGAATGAAATTGAAAAATTTTCGCAGGAAGTAAAGGGCAACATAAAAAAAGCCTCATTGGATCAAGCAGTCCGGGGGCTATCGAATGTATGGATACGCGAGACAGTCCGTTATAAATACGCCTATAACTTCACATGGATGGGAAGACCGCTCATACAATTCCCTCAAGATATGGTTGCCGTGCAGGAGATCATTTGGCGAGTAAAACCTCAACTCGTTATCGAAACAGGGATCGCTCACGGCGGCTCTTTAGTTTATTACGCTTCCCTTCTGGAATTATTGGGCGGTGAGGGGCTGGTCTTAGGCATTGATATTGATATTCGCCAGCATAATCGTCTTGAAATCGAAAAGCACCCAATGGCAAAACGGATTAAGATGATACAAGGATCATCTGTTGACGAAGAAATTGTCGCTGAAGTGCACAGCTTTGCTAAAGGAAAATCTCCGATCGTGGTTGTGCTGGATTCCAATCATACTCATGAGCATGTTCTTGCTGAGCTACGCGCCTATTCATCATTGGTCACCAAAGATAGTTTCCTAGTTGTTTTCGACACCGTGATCGAAGATTTACCCGATGACTTTTTCCCGGATCGTCCTTGGAGCAAGGGCAATAACCCCAAGACGGCGGTTTGGGAATTTCTAAAAACGAATAACCGCTTTGAGATTGATCAAGAGATTGAAAATAAACTTTTGATCACCGTTGCCCCTGACGGTTATCTAAAATGCATTAAGGATTGACTTTATGCAAAAAATTCCCGTAGCCGGACCTTCGATTACAGAAAAAGAAATCCGGTATGTTACCGACGCCGTTACTCATGCTTGGTACAGTAATGCAAACATGTATCATGATCGCTTTGAGAAAGCGTTTGCAGCTTATATTGGGAGGAAGTATTGCATCGCGTTGCCCTCTTGCACATCCGCCTTGCACTTGGCTCTCGCCTCTGCCGGGGTCACGATAGGGGATGAGGTGATTGTGCCTGATTTAACCTGGATTGCTACAGCCGCGCCAATCTCTTATATGGGGGCAACGCCTGTTTTTGTTGATGTCGATTCGAAAACTTGGTGCCTGGATGCCAAGTCATTCGAGGCGAATATAACTCCGCTAACCAAAGCAGTTATCACGGTGAACCTTTATGGAAGTATGCCGGACATGGATGCCATTTCGGACATTGCTCAACGCCATAAAGTGGCTGTCATTGAAGATGCTGCCGAGTCGATCGGGTCGCTATACAAGGATCGCAAAGCCGGAAGTTTTGGTTTAGCCAGCACATTTAGTTTTCATGGATCTAAAACGTTGACCACCGGTGAAGGCGGGATGCTGGCGACAGACGATGAAGAGTTTCATCGGCGCTGTTTGTTTTTGCGCGATCATGGGCGGGCGCGGGGAGATAAGATGTTTTGGAATGATGCTGTCGCCTATAAATATAAAATGTCCAGCTTACAAGCGGCGTTGGGCTTGGCGCAGATTGAACGTGTTGAGGAACTGGTTTCGTACAAGCGCCAGATTTTTGGATGGTATCAAGAAGAATTAAAAGATGTGGAGGGGATTACACTTAATTATGAGCCTCCCGTGGTGAAGAATTCTTTTTGGATGGTAACTATTATTTTGGATTCTGGCTTGGGCATCACTAAAGAGCAGTTAATGAAAGACTTGGCTGAAAAAAACATAGACAGCCGCCCATTTTTTTATCCTCTAAGCCTATTGCCGGCATATCAAAGCTTGCCTCAGGCTAAAAGCGCGCGTGAGCGTAACGTGGTGAGTTATCGGATTAGCCCTTATGGATTGAATCTGCCTTCGGGTTTGAATATCACTCACGATCACGTTATCTACATTACTAAGAACCTGAAAGATATCCTCGCTACCAAAAGATCGACTGCTAAACACACATCACCTTAGTTGGCTGCCCGACTAAAGCGTATATGAACTCAATCAGATGGAATGTTGTATGGAATCTTTTTGCCAGCATTTGGTTGTCTTGTCTTAACGTCGCACTGGTGCCATTGTTCATTCGGTTCATGGGTATAGAAGCCTACGGATTAGTAGGCTTCTTTGCTACTATTCAAGCGGTGCTTAACTTGCTGGATTTTGGGTTATCGCCTGCTATCAATCGCCAGATGGCTCGCTATGCCGTTCAACCAGAAAAAAGGCAAGAGGCGCGGGATTTAGTGCGAACGCTGGAAGTGGGATATTGGGGCTTGGCGTTGTTAATCGGCAGTGCCATTTTTTTGTTGTCTTATTTTATGGCGTATTACTGGCTGCAGACTATTCAACTGTCCAAGCAAGTGGTTCAGCAAACCATCATGCTGATCGGCTTGGTGGCTGCCTGCCAATGGCCTTTAAGTTTTTACAGCGGCGGTCTGCAAGGTTTGCAGAAACAGGTCTTGCTCAGTAGGATCAATATCTGCGCCATCACGTTTCGGTTCTGCGGTGCCGCCATTGTTTTGTGGCTTGTCTCTCCGACTATTACAGCATTTTTTATTTGGCAAGCCATCGCAAGCGCGGCTCACACTTTTGCCGTTACAATTTTTTTCTGGCGCATTTTGCCAACGACGGAACAGGCACCTCGTTTTCAGTTCGGGTTAGTCAGGGTCATAGGTCAGTTTGCGGGTGGCATGGGAGCCATCACGGTGGTTACTCTGATTTTGGTGCAACTCGATAAAATCATACTGAGTAAAATGGTTCCTTTAGAAATACTCGGTTATTACACTTTGGCTGGCTTAGTATCCAATGGGTTGGCAATGTTGGGGGGACCAATTTTCAATGCGCTGTTCCCTTCTTTTTCAGAATTGGTAGCGAAAGGTGATCTCTTAAAACTTCGGGAGATGTACCATCGCGGGAGTCAGTTGATGGCTGTGATTGTTTTGCCGGTAGCGGTCATACTGGCTGTCTTTTCACAAGAGGTCGTCCTGTTGTGGATGGGTGACAAGAGTACGGCAGAATATACGCACTATGTTGTGATTTTTCTTGTGCTGGGTACCGCCCTAAACAGTCTTATGAGTTTGCCTTACGCTTTACAACTGGCACATGGCTGGACGGGATTAACCTTTTATATAAATCTGCTGGCGATCTTTGCCGTCATCCCGTTATTCATTTTCTTTATCAGTCTGTATGGCGCCGTGGGCGCGGCGAGTGTTTGGTTTATGTTGAACAGTATGTATGTACTCGTCGCAATTCCAATTATGCATCGTCGTTTGTTGCCCGGCGAGCAATGGCGTTGGTATTCGGAAGATGTCGGTCTCCCGTTGGCGGCATCTATTTTGGCAGGAGGCGTAGGACGCCTGTTGATCCATCCTTCTACCCCTCCATTTTTATTGACAGTGAGTCTTGCCGTTTTACTGGCATCTACGTTTGCGCTCGCCGCGTTAGCCGCCCCTCTGATCAGGAGTTGGGTTGTAGATCAAATCCGGCACCTTCAAGCAAATCATGGCTGATACTCCTCAGTCGCCTCAGGTCAGTATAGGTCTCCCGGTATTTAATGGCGAAAAGTCAATCGCTCAAGCCTTAGACTCTTTGCTTGCCCAAACCTTTACGGATTTTGAACTGATCATTTCGGATAACGCTTCCACCGATGCGACCTCGCTGATTGGTGCAGAGTATGCCAGCCGCGATAGCCGCATCAAGTACGTACGCCAGTCTGAAAACATTGGAGCGTTCTTGAATTTCAAATACGTTTTACAAAAAGCGCAGGCTAAGTATTTCATGTGGGCTGCAGCAGATGATTACTGGTATCCAGAATTTCTAGCGAAGAACTACTCCGTGTTGGAGCAAAATCCCCGAATCGTGTCAAGCATCAGTAAAGTTCGGATAGGAACCTATCTGGATACGGCTCCCCAAAAAACTGGTACCTTTCCGCTCCGGGGCGAATATTCAGAGAGACTATGGCAGTACTTGTCTATGCCAGCTACGAACTCACGCTTCTATGGCTTGTTTCGACGACCACAGTTGTTGGATTCCTTTGTAGACGAAAATTTTTATGCCTGTGACTGGGCGATGATGATAAACGCCTTGAAACACGGAGAATTTTTTGAGTGGAACGAAGTTCTTATGGAGCGTGGTTACTACGGAGAATCTTCAGCCAAACGGTTAATGGATCAATTGAAATCTTTTCATCTCAAGGGACCTAAATCGCTTTTCCCCCTCTACGAGTTTACCCGTTGGCTTTGGCTTAACATAAACCACGCTGACTTCATCAAGTGCCTTGTGCCTATTCTGAATCTTAATTTATGGTACGAATTCATTTTATGGGCGGAACGGGTCTCGATTCGGAAGAAGGTAAATGGCTCTCTTGTGTTTCAATTGCCCTGGGATACTAGGTGAACCTCCTCTTCACCCTCACCGCTTACCCACCTTCTATCGGCGGCGCGCAATTGTTGGCGCATAATCTGGCGAAACAATTGATCGTCCGACATCGTTTGCACGTCGTTACGCAATGGAGTGAACGACGCACAGATTGGTTGCTGGGAACGACGCTCCATGCCCCACCGGCGGCACATTATGAAGTTGACGGCATCCCCGTAGATCGAATCACACTTTCACTTGATAGGCGTCGTCAGCTTGCCCCTTGGGTGTGGAGTTATTTCTTGCTCCAAAAATTTTCTCTGCCGCGCATCGCCCAATGTCTCGCTGATCAAATTGAAGAATTTGCCAATGCGGCTGACGTGATTCACAATACGCGCATTGGGCGCGAAGGGCTGAGCTTTGCTTCATTACAAGTGGCGCGGTCACGCCGCATCCCCTTTGTGCTCACTCCTGTTCATCATCTACGCTGGAATGGATGGCTTCATCGCTATTACCATCACCTGTACCGTCAAGCAGATGCGGTTATTGCGTTGACCGATGCTGAGAAACAAACGCTGATCGAATTAGGCGTGAAAGAAGATCGAGTCTTTGTCACTGGCATGGGACCCGATCTGGCAGAGTCACACGACGCCCAAAATTTCCGCATTCACTATCACTTGAATGACGCGCCGCTCATCCTGTTCGTTGGACAAAAATACCCCTACAAAGGTCTTGCCGCTTTGCTCGGCGCGGCAAACACTGTTTGGAAACGTTTTCCCGAAGCGCGATTCGTTTTTATCGGCGCGCGTACTTCTCATTCAAGCCGACTTTTTTCTGCTTACACCGATCCGCGCCTCTTCGATCTCGACACGGTTGATCTGCAAACGAAGACCGATGCCTTTGCCGCCTGCGATATTTTTTGTTTGCCGTCATCGCAAGAAAGTTTTGGCGGCGTGTTCACCGAAGCGTGGAGTTTGGGCAAGCCGGTTATTGGTTGTGACATACCGGCTCTTCGTTCTGTGATTGATGAAAATGTAGATGGCTTCCTCGTTCCACAAAGATCAAGCGAGATCGCCGAACGAATCATTTATCTTCTTGATCATCCCACTGAACAAAAACGGCTAGGTGAGAATGGCAAACGCAAAGTGGAAGAGCGCTACACGTGGCAACGTCTCGCTGAACAGACGGAAGAAATTTACCGACGGGTATTAGGGTGATGATCGTCGCCGTCTATTTTCTATTATGGCTGCCGGCGCTGTTTGGTTGGGGCAGTTGGATCGTTTTCCTCCGCCGAATGTTGGCGATGCCTGAATCGCATGATGTGTTTGATGCAGTGTTTGGCATAGCGACGTTATCAACCGTCGCTATTATTTTAAATTTCTGGTTGCCTATCACGCCGAGCATAGTCCTCGGGACGATGGTGATCGGTTGGGGGTTATGCCTTTGGCGTTATCGCCGAGACGGTATCCCCGTCGTGTTGTTGAGCCAGATTATTGTCAGTGTAATCATCATCCTTGCAATAGCCTTTATCGCCAGTCGAATGGACTATGGGTATGATGCCGGGTTCTATCATCTGCCAACGATCAAATGGTTCGCTGAAAGTGCGGTGCCATTGGGATTAGTTAATTTGCATGGGCGTTTTGGTTTTAATGCGTCGTGGCTCTCGCTGGCGGCGTTGACGCGCTTTGAGTTTGCGAACAGCTATTTTTTTGGCGCGTCGGCGTTGTTGTTGAGCGTGTGTGCTTTGACGATCCTGCAGGCGTTTTACGCGATGCGCTCTGAAGAAGGTTGGCGAGCGTCAAATATATTTTTGGTATTGATGACGATGGCGGTTACCT
>JACRLA010000127.1:0-10928 GCA_016215145.1 Chloroflexota bacterium | reverse complement strand
CCCCTGCGAGTCAATGTGAGTTCACCCGGCTCTGATCTCCCCATGCTGGTGCTAACGCTGCTTATAACGCATAGGATGCTTCGCGCATTTGAACAACCCCGGCAAGCGACGTATTACGTTTGCGCGATTACAGTGCTGGCACTATTCGCACTCACCATTAAATACTCTGCCGCGCCGTTAGTCCTAATGCCACTTAGCTTGTTCGTGGCTACGCATCGTCAGCACCTGCCGTTGCATTTGAAGCGATTAACTTTTTTTGTCGTCATCGTCAGCGCGATTCTTGTTCTTCCTTGGATCGCGCGCGGTGTCATGGTCTCTGGTTGCGTCGTCTATCCTATTTCGTCAACCTGCTTGCCGTTGCAATGGACAGCGCCGAGTGGTCTCGTCGAAACAGAGATCACTATCATTCGCTCATGGGCGCGCCTTGCAGGATTTCCCACGGATCTTACTCTGATCGGTTGGGGTTGGGTTCTCCCGTGGCTCATAGAATTTTTGACCTCACCCGACATCATGATTCTTATGCCGTTGCTCGCGTCGGGTGTGGTGATGTTGATCTTGGCCCGTAATTACCCCCGATCACTTTATCTGCTCGGGATCGCCGCGCCGTTAATGTTAGGAATCCTCTTTTGGTTTTTAAGCGCACCCGATGTGCGCTTTGGCGCCGGATACTTTTGGGCGATTACGTTGAGCATATTAAGTGTTGGCATTGAGCGCACGCGAGAAGCAGGCTTGACGAGTGCCATCTACCGCGCGCTGCGTACAATAGCGTTAAGCGGGATTGTGCTGTGGGTCAGCACGTTTGCTATTTTAATTTTTGCGTTGACGGGCGGCGCGAATCTGTTCAAGGTTCAAAGCGTGTCGGATTTGGCATGGCATTTGCCAGATACCCCTTCACCCGAACTTTCAATACGCTTCACCCAAGACGATGTCATGGTGTATACCCCACCGGATTGCTGGTTAGCCCCAATGCCTTGCACTCCTTACTTCAATAATAATCTTCGCGTTCAACCCCTTGCCGATGGGCGATTGATGTTTTGGTTCGATTCGTATATCCTTGAAACATCGGAACGCTTCACACGTCAACCATGATCTTCCTGAATCGTCTTGCCGCCGCCTCGCGCGCTGTTGCCGTTTATTTACTTGTCGCCTATGTTCTCCTCCTCGGTGGGCAATACTACGGTCTGGTCGCTTTTCAGATCAATGTCCTGTCAACGATCTTGATGAGCATTGGCGCGATTATATGGATCGGCTGGCGAATTAAACGGCGAAGCGGCTTCGCCCAAACCCCGCTCGACCTTCCCCTCTTCATCGGTCTCGGTGCGGCTGCCGTCAGCGCCATCTTCTCGCTTGATCCGAGTCGGAGTGCGGGGGCTTTGTTCTTGGGGGCGGTGTGGGCGTGTGTGTATTGGATCACGGCAGATGGATTGTCTGAGGGATTGAGCCGACGCACGCTGGCGCGAGCAGTTTATTTAAGTGGCGCGGTCATTGCCGCGATAGCCTTTATCCAAGTCACCTTCTTTTGGCGTGACTGGTTGTCGCTCGGACTCTTGCCGCAAGTTTCGTTTCGAGTCGCCGCGCCCAATCCCACTGCGGCGTTCCTCAACTTTATCTGGACTCTGTGGCTTGCCGAGTTGATCGAATCGAAACGATGGTGGCAGAGAATTGTTTTAATCGTGCTGCTGATCGTCTCGGGCATTGTGATGCTTTATACCTCGTCGCGTGGGGGTTGGTTGGGCATGGCGAGCGGCGCATTTGTTTTTGCGTTGCTCTACCGCCACTCGCTTTTCAACGTTGCGCGGGCAATTTACTCCCGTCCCATGTTACGAATCGTGATTGCCCTCAGTGCCGTAGCAGCGGTGGTGGCGGTTAGTGCTATTGCAATTCGCCAATGGTCACACGCCACTCACGCCCCAACAATTGTTTCATCGCGTGAAGAGTTTTGGCCCCCGGCTTGGGAGGCGTTTTTGCGCTCGCCGCTCAGTGGCACCGGGTTATTTACGTATAGCTCAACCTATTTAGCGTCGCTCTCCGTTCCCCCGCGAGGAATTTTTAATCAAGCACATGGTCTAGTTTTTAATTTATTATCTGAAACCGGATTGATCGGGCTTGGTGCGGCGATCTTTGCATTGATCGTGTTTGTTAAAAACGTAGGGCAAGTTGGCAATTTGCCTAAAAACGTAGGACAAGTTACCAACCTACCCAAAAACGTTGGGCAAGTTTTCAACTTGCCCATTCACGTAGGACAAGTTGCCAACTTGTCCAACACCGAGGCATCTTGGCGTGTAGCGGCATTAGCAAGTTTATGCGGGACGTTTGCCCATAGCTTTGTCGAGACGACTTATGTCAATCCACCTGTAATGGCACTGATCGCTATTGCCTGTGCGATGATGATGCCAACGACTTCGCGTGGCTGGCGAAACGGAATCGTTTTGGTTGGAATTTGCGCTTACACGCTGTGGAGTGTATGGGCTTATCAACCTTTGCATGAAGGAGTTGAGTTGGGCGATCAGGGTAAATGGAAAGAGGCGGCGGCATTGTTAGATGAAGCAATTCGACGTGATCCGTTTTCTACGTGGACAAAATTGCAATTGGGATATGCCTTACACCGCTCAGGAAATTATTCGCGAGCAATCGATCTGTATCGTGAGGCGTTGAAACGCGAACCAAGTTATTCAATGAATTGGGCAAATCTTGCGGCGGCGCAATGGGCGAATGGTGATCGGGATGAGGCAAAATTGACTCTCGCTCGCGCCCGGACACTTGCGCCGGATGCGACTCTCTTTCGAGTTATCGAGTCGAAGTGGACGGGGACGCCGCCCCCGTTAATAAAACCGGATGAGGTGGATGAACGCCTTGCGCTTGTGGTGGCTGGGAAACTTTCGCCAGATGAATTGACCAAAGATCGGGAGCGGTTGGCGGCATCACTCGAGTTGAGAGAGATCGGGTTTTCGCAGGTGATACAGTTGGCGGAGATCGAGATCACCCAGAAAAATTTGCCGCGCGCGGACTATCTGTTGAACTATGCGACTGCGATGCGCGGCGATTCCCCAATTACTTTGGAATTTGCTTACGGCGATCTCGATGCGGCGCGCGGCGATCTTCGCAGTGCGGCGATACATTATTCCCGTGTCTGGGAATTATATTCTTTGCCTGATGATACGGGCTATGGTTGGTTGATTTTCGTGCGAGAAGGTTTTAGAGAAAACATTGCGCCTGAACTCGCTGCACTACCCTTACCTCATCATATAATCCTACGCTTGCAAACTCTTTCTGCATGGTATCGGGTATTGGGTGAAGATGAACTGGCGAATCGTTTTGAGAGAATAACAAAATGAGACGTGAAGATCGATTAGACGTGAAGCGCGATCTGATCCCGTTGCTTCTTGTGTCGCTTGTGGCTGTGGTGATGTATCACCAATTTATGCTTGCTCAACCTTATTCGGGCGATCCGTTAGGCTACCGTTATGCTGTCCGTTTGCTGGCGCGGGGAGAGCCGCTTGAGTTTTGTGATGACAACAATGCCCGCTTTGGAAAACATTTTACGTTACCCTTCTTTAATTATGTAAACAGTGAAAGATGTTTTGGTTATGGAATGTACGTGGGCTTGCCGTTGCTTTTGGCGGCAGTAGAATGGTTAGGTGGAGAAGGAGCAAGTTATTGGATTGTTCCTGCCTTTGGCGGAGTAGCTCTTATTGCTATTTGGATCTTGGGTTGGCGACTAGGCAACCGGGTTGTCGCCTGGCTCAGTTTGATCTTTCTCGCTGTTCATCCTTTGGTGATCAGCGTAGTGACAATGCCGATGACGGATGTGCCGGCGATGGCTTTGGGATTGTGGTCAATGGTATGTTGGATCACTGTTGAGGATTCTCACCAAGAGGATCGGCAAGGCAATGTAGTATCGTTCGTAGGGGGTGTGATGTTGGGCTCGGCGGTGTTCATTCGCTATGCGGCGATGGCCTGGCTGTTAACGCTGGCAATGTATATGGTGCTGAAATACCGTACCCGTCTATTTGCTGTTGGAAAATTTTTTTGGGGTGGGGCGTTGTTGATCGTGGCAGTGACTATGATGCTTAACCTAATTCGTTTCGGCAGTGTTGTCCCCGATATATTTTCGCCGTCGTCTCCCCAAACGCGGTTGTCGCTCGTCAATATGTTTTATAACGCAGATGGCTGGAGTGGTTTGTTAGTTACAGCGATTGTTTTGTTTGTTATAAACCCGCTGGGCGTGCTGGTTTGTATCGGGTCGTGGCGGAGACTCGATTCGAATATCCGATTACTGATAGTCAGTGTGATAGCGGGCGGAGGGTTTATTTCCAGTATCACGCTTTATAGCGCGTGGAAAGTAGATGTGCGTTATCACCTGCAAGCGTTGACGGCGTTGCTTATTGCTTCTACATTAGGGCTTAGCTACCTTATGTTTTCCGGGCGGCGACGATCTATTATCGCCGGGTGTATCGCCGTAGCGATGGTGCTGTTCTGGCAACCCTGGCAAGCATTTGAAGACGCTCGACTGCGGAATCAAAATGAAGCAAAATGGATCAACGAGATTGTGGCGGTTGCCAATACGACGGATCAGAATTCTATTTTTTTGGCAAATGACGCCGCCGGTGCCTTTCTTGTTTATGGGCATCGTTCCTCAATGATTTTTGATTCTTCTAGTTCAACCGCAATCGTGAGGGAAATGCTCGCGTCTGAAATCCCGGTGTACTGGATCGATAATTTATGGTTGCCGCATCGCACACTAGATGCTCCTCTTCTGCAAAACTTCCGTTTAGATAAGATTCGAGATCAACCTCTCACTTATCGTTTATGGCTCAAATGATCCCTCGTGCTGATTTACTCGGCGTGAAGATCAGCACGTTGAGTTTTAACGACACAATCCGTCTCATCGCCGAGGTGATTGCCCGTGAAGATCGTTTGGCGCTTAGTCCATCACCTGTTTACACCGTCATGCAAGGCTATGAACGAGACGACGTGCGACAGGCGTTGAACGCGAATCTCGCTGCGCCGGACGGTATGCCAGTAGTGTGGGCGTTGCGACTCATGGGGCATCAGGTTGAACGAGTGTATGGTCCCGATATTATGCAAGTCGTGTGCGCCCGATCAATCCAAGAAGGTTGGCGGCATTTTTTTTATGGCGGCACCCCCGATGTCGTAGAAAAGTTGATCGAAGTGTTGAAGAGTCAACATCCGAATTTGCTAGTCGCCGGGTTCGAGAGCCCGCCGTTTCGTGAATTGACTTGTGAAGAAGATGAAGCCATCGTGAAACGAATCAATGAGAGCAAAGCGCATATTGTCTGGGTCGGGTTGGGTTCGCCCAAGCAAGATATGTGGATGGCGGATCACCGTGCGCGACTCACTGCGCCGGTGTTGATTGGCGTGGGCGCCGCCTTTGATTTTTTTTCCGGACGGGTGAGGCAAGCCCCGCGTTGGATGCAAAGAAGCGGGTTAGAATGGCTGTATCGTTTAATGAGTGAGCCTTCACGCTTGTGGCGGCGTTACCTGATCTACAATCCAAAATTTGTTGTCTGCGTCTTGATGCAGATCGCTGGACTTCTTCGCTTTGATGACTCGCGTTGAAAAAGGGATTGCTTGGTTGGACACCGATTGGCGTTCTATTACGCTGATGGCGTTGATCGTTTTTGTTTTTTTCTCTCCATCGTTAATTAGTCCCAATATTTTGATCTGGCCTAACAGCGGCTTCAGCGCGGACATTATTCACTTCCATTGGCCCGATCTGGTGAGTTTTGCTTCACACTTGCGCCAAGGGCAGCTTGCTATATGGGATTCTTCGATGGCATTGGGTATGCCCATCGCCGGTGATCCGGGTGCGATCTTCTTGTATCCCCCCACATTGATTTTTTTGTTTCTTCCTCCCGCATTGAGCTTCAATCTATTGAATGCGATTCATGTTTTTATCGGCGGAGCGTTCACGTTTTTATTTTTGCGGAGTTACACCATCTCGCGCCCCTCGGCGTTGATCGGCGGGTTGATCTTCGCCTTCGCGCCTAAAGTGATCATTCATATTGCTGCTGGACATCTGGGCATGGTGTGGTGTTTGATGTGGTTGCCCGCAGTGTTGTTCGGACTCAAACGTGCGATGGATGGATCGCTGTTCGCTTCAGCGTGCGCCGGGTTGGCGACGGCGATAACGATGCCGAATATGATTCAAATTTCGTATTACATCATGCTCGTCGCTTCGGCGTTTGGGTGTTGGCATTTGGCATTCGCACTATCAAAAAAAGAATGGCAACAAGTTCGCCGGTTAATAATTATCTTCGCCGTTTACCCCCTCTCGTTTATTCTATTTGCTTCGTTTGTTTTGTTTCCGTTGAGTGAACTGCTCCCATACAACAGCCGCGCTAACTTCACCGTTGCCGACGCAAACTTATATGCCTTGCCATCTTATCTCCTCATTACGTGGCTCGCGCCAACGCTCTTTCAATTTCCAGAATGGACGATCTTCATGGGTGTGCTATCACAGTTGTTAGTCGTGATCGCCCTCATTCAATCGCACCGTAGCATCAGTTGGTTTTTTGCGATGATGATTCTTTTGACGTTGATCTTTTCACTCGGCGCCGCTACGCCATTGTTTGAATTTGCTTTCCGATTCATTCCGGGTTTCGGTTTATTGCGTGTGCCAACCCGCGCTTGGTTCTTCGGCGCGTTTTCTGTGGCGGTGTTAGGCGGGTTCGGCACAGAAAAATTTTCTGATGGTCGTTTGCGTGATGATTTGCAAAAGTTTCAAAAATGGATTGGGCGACTCGCGGGAATATATATCGTGGGAGGCATCACGGCATTTGCCATTGACGCCTTTCTTTTTCAAAGGTGGCACGGACAACTCGCTCTGCAACTGATCACTTTCATTGCCTTTCTTACGTTGTTCTTTGCCTGGCTACGAGGTCGACTCAACGCCCGCCTCTTGCAGTGGTTGCTGATTCCGCTTTTATTATTTGATCTCTTGCCGCTTGACGCTACTTACATTCAACTGAACGATGTCGGGGCGAAATTTCTTAAACCCTCACCCTCATTTGAATTTATCGCATCGCACGATGGTATCTTCAGAGTGTATTCGCCGGGCGGCGATTTTCAATATGCCTTGGCGGCTGAACGCGGTGTTGAAACGTTAGAGGGATTGTTGTCGCTACAGTTGAGTCATTCGGTTCGGGTGATTAATGAAGCGACAGGTTGCCTCAACGCTCACTATGCAACGGCGGTGCCACCGTGTCTGTATGATCGTTTCCCCATTGCGATCCCAAACGCCGAGAAGTTAGGCAAATTGAATGTGCGATTCGTTTCGACCCAAAACCCGTTAGAGGATCCGAATTTCAAATTAATTTTTCAAAACGATCATCGTGTTTATGAAAATTTGTTGTGGCAACCGCGAGTGAGAATCACTAATGGCAAAGCGGAGATTGTCAGGCGTGAGACGGGGAGATATGAGATCAAGGTGAGGGCGAATGAGACGACGGAGTTGATCGTAAGTGACTCGTGGGCACCGGGGTGGGGGGCAACAGTTGACGGCATCCCCGTGAAGGTGGATCGAGTCGAGGGAGCGTTGATTGGGATCAAGATCGAATCGGGCGATCACCTGATTCATTTAATTTATGATCCGATTGCGTGGCGCGTCGGTTGGCAAGTTTCATTTATAAGCATCATTGCTTGGAGTGTTTGGTTGATCATTATTTTATGGAGACAACGAAGATGAACGCACAAGTGCCTGTGTATATTCACGAGAAAGCAATAGTTGAGTTGGGCGCACGCGTTGGAGCGCGGACCCGGGTCTGGGCGTTTGCTCATGTGCTGGCGGGCGCGGTGATCGGCGACGAGTGCAATATCTGCGATCATGTGTTTATCGAGAACGATGTGTTGCTTGGCAATCGCGTGACAGTGAAGTGCGGCGTGTATATTTGGGATGGCGTGCGCGTAGATGATTTAGTTTTTCTGGGACCCAATGTGGCGTTCACTAATGATGTGATGCCGCGCAGCAAGCGTCATCTTAAGTCTTTTCCGCGATTGCACATTCAACGCGGGGCAAGTGTGGGCGCTAACGCAACGATCTTGCCCGGCATTACAATCGGTAGGTGGGCGATGATCGGCGCGGGTTGCGTTGTGGTGTCCGATGTTCCAGATTTTGCATTGATGGTTGGCAACCCGATGAGACAGATTGGGCATGTGTGCATTTGCACTACTCGCCTTAGCGTGCCATCGGAAGCGGGGCGTGTTTCGTGTTCATGCGGCCGTGTGTATGAATGGGATGGAGCGCAGTTGCGTATCATTAGCGCGGATGATCCCGATTGGTGAGCAGGAGGTTTGTGATGCAGACACTTTCGATTGTCATTCCGGTTTATTACAACCAAGACTCACTTGCTGAATTGCGTCAACTGTTAGGCGTATTTGCCGAAGACCACAATGATCTTGTTTGCGAGTTTGTCTTCGTAGATGATGGATCGGGTGATGGATCTTTTGAGGTATTGAAGAATATCGCCGCCGAAGATGTCAGAGTGAAAGTTGTTAAACTCTCGCGTAACTTTGGTTCAAACGCCGCTATCCTTGCGGGGATGACCTATGCGACAGGCGCGGCGGTGGCGTTCATTGCGGCAGATTTACAAGATAGCATTGACGCATTATCGAGCATGGTGCAAGCGTGGCAAACCGATGAACGGGTGGTGTTTGCCGTGCGCCGCAATCGTGATGATCCATTTATGAGCCGCCTATTTGCCACTGTGTTCAATACGTTACTGCATTGGCTCGTGTTGAAAGACGTGCCGCCAACGGGTGTGGGATTCTTTCTAGTGGATCGCTCTGTAGTAGATATCGTCTTGCAATGTGAAGAGAAGAACGCTCACTTGATTTATCTAATTGTCTGGTTGGGTTTTAAACCGCATGTGGTTGTGTATGATCGTGCCGCGCGTAAACATGGTCACTCGCGTTGGACGTTCACTAAAAAATTTAAATACGCCGTTGATACCTTTGTCGCTTTCTCCTACATGCCGATTCGTTTAGCGTCGTTCACCGGCATTATTTTTTCGATCTTGGGTCTATTAGCAATTGTCTATGTGATCATCGCGCGGCTGTTTCTTAATGTGCCGGTGGAGGGCTGGGCATCCTTGATGATCGTAGTGTTGATCTCATCCGGTGTGCAGATGTTGATCATGGGTGTCTTAGGTGAATACTTGTGGCGCAATTTAGATCAAACACGGAAGCGACCTATTTTTATTGTTGACAAAATTTTGAATCGTGCGGGTAGTGATGACCGCTCATAAGTGGTGCATCGTTGTCGCCAGCGCCATTGCCGCTATAGTGCGTGTTGCGACTCATAGTGTTACACCTTTGTTGCTCACGCCCGATTCGATTGCTTATTATCAAATGGCTCTCGATTGGCGCGACCATGCCTCGTGGGGTTTGTTGTTGCCGTTCCGCACACCGCTCTATCCAATGCTGCTTGGCGAGGCGATGCGTATTTCTTCATCGCCGTGGATGGCGACTCTCTTTCATGCGGTGTCAGGCGTGATCACTGTTGCACTTGTCGCCGATCTCGGATGTCGTCTTTACGCAACCCGAATCGGTTTAATGTTGGGCGCCATCGTTGCGCTTTACCCGCCGCTGATTTTTTTTGAAAACTATTTAATGACCGAAACATTAGTCACGACTCTAGTGATAGTTTGGGCATGGGGGTTGTGGCTGTATTCATCCAAACCTAAATTAATTGCCTGGCTGTGGCTAGCGTTGTTCGGCGGCGCTATTACTCTCACACGCCCTTCGCTCGCAGGTTTTCTTGTCGCGCCGATGATCATGCTGGTGTTAAAGATTAAGCAGGAGACCCTCCAGAATCTTTTGACGCGCGCCTTGACATACTTTGCGTTAGTGCTCATCATCCTGTCGCCTTGGTTGTTGTATGTCTATCGCGCCACAGGTCGCGTGACAGTTTCACCCGTGACAGGAACGCAGTTGTGGATTTATCAACACATAGACGGCGTGTTTAACCCAAACTTCGTTGTGTTTGACCCTTATCGCGAACGTTACTTGCAATACAAAGCGGACGATGCGAGTCAAATGAGTGGCTGGCGAATCCGTGCCGATATACTTTCGGATCGAACATACTCCATTGCCGAAGCCGATCAAATTTTCATGAACTACGCGCTCCAAAGTATCAGGGCGAATCCGTTCAACTACGGTGTCGCCGTCATTCGCGGCGTCGGCTATTTTTTTGGAATCGGTGATCACCGCCATGATGAAGCGGCAAATTTTCTATCGCAAAGTTTATCGAGTCGCGACGGACGGGCAGCCATCAATCAATGGGCAGTTGAATCGGTAGGCGACACTCCGCCAAGTGACTCGCGTTGGAATCAAAATTGGTCGCCCTTCAATAACGCAATAGTTTTTTTGAGTCAAATGAGCCGTAATCGCGGAATGATTTTGACACCCTTATTCTTTTTGGGTGTCTGGTTTCTTCACTCCGATTCGCAAAAGCGCGATTGGACTTGCACAATACTGGCGGCGATTTTATTTACAGCGATCTCACACGCGATCTTTCTCGCCAACTTGGATCGTTATCATTGGGTGGTCGAGCCGTTGATGTGGCTCGGCATAGGCGCAGTGTTGGCACGCCTCAGGCGGGGGGCAAGTTGAAAATTCTTCACATCATTCGTCAATCGGAGAGTTTCGTTGCCGAACTTTCAGCGCGATTCGTGGCGCATGGGCGCCGGGTTGAGGCGGCGGCGTTTTCGCTGAAGAGAAAACACACTTTACGCCCTGTCATTTCTGTGCCTTAATTCGTGACGGTATATGCCTATCTCTAATAACGTGCGCCTTGGGAAAGATGTAAAAATTTTTCACCCCGATCTCGTGAACCTCTACGGCTGCACTATCGGCGACGAAACCAAGATCGGCACGTTTGTTGAGATTCAAAAAAATGCGTTCGTCGG
>JACRLA010000202.1 GCA_016215145.1 Chloroflexota bacterium | reverse complement strand
GAAGCAAGCGGTGTCGGGCTACGGCGGCGCGGACAAAAAACAAATGCAGGAGATGGTGCGCGTGTTGTTGAATCTCGAAACGATCCCCAAACCCGATGACGCGGCGGATGCGCTGGCAGTGGCGATCTGCCATTTGTATTCGTCAAAAATGAACGCGCTTATCGATTCTTAATCACGAATATCACGAATGAACGAATAACACGAATTTTTTAAAATCATTCGTCCCATTCGCCTATTCGAGTCATTCGTGATAAAACGACAGCATGATTTCCTCTTTACGTGGTCCGGTTCAACACATTGCTACTGATCATCTCATCATTGAAGTGGGCGGCGTTGGGTTAAAAGTGCTTGTACCGAACACGGTCTTCGAGCAAGTCGAGGGTGTGGGGCGGATGATCTTTTTGCACACCATGTTGATCGTGCGCGAAGATTCGGTGACGCTCTATGGCTTTGTCTCTGAAGAACAACGCGCGCTGTTTGAGACTCTGCTTGGCGTGAACGGCGTGGGTCCCAAACTTGCGCTCGCCGTGCTCTCTTACATCTCGCCCGATCTGTTGCGCAAAGCGGTGGGACAAGAACAACCCGAACTTTTAGATCGCATCCCCGGCGTGGGCAAGAAGACTGCCGAGAAGATCGTCTTTCATCTCAAAGACAAAATTGGCGTGGGTGTGCCGCTGGGTGTTGGCGTGAAGTTGGATGAGTCGGACACCGAGATCATCGGCGCGTTGACTGCGCTCGGTTATAGTGTGGTCGAAGCGCAAGCGGCATTGCAATCCATCCCCAAGGATGCGCCGAAGGATGTGGAAGAGAGGGTTCGTTTAGCGCTTCAATATTTTGCTAAGCCTTGAAAAAAATCCCAAATCCCAAAAACCCAAAATCCCAAGAACTTAAAATTCCAAGAGTGAGGCAGGAGGAGAAAATATGAATGAGCAAAAGAAGCGGATGGCTCCGGGAAAAGAGGATGTGCCTTACGATATTCGAGAGCGCACATTTTTGTTTGGGGTGCGTGTCATTAAATGGGTGAGGGTTTTGCCGCAAGATATGGGAACTCATATTGCAGCGAGACAGTTGGCGCGGTCAGCAACTTCCATAGGCGCAAATGTGGAAGAAGCAGATGGGGCGGATACTCAGAAGGACAAAGTTTATAAGTGGGCACTCTCTCGCAAAGAGGCCCGTGAAGCGCGTTATTGGGCAAGAATTATTTGCGCGTCGGGTTCGGACTCTGATGAAGGGCGCTCGTTGATTCAAGAAAGTAGCGAGTTGGTCAACATTTTAAGTTCGTTGATTGCGAAGAATAAACAATCACTCAACTCCAAGTGAGCAGTTGGGATTTTGGGTTTTTGGGATTTGGGAGTTTTAGTCATGTTATCGAATACTCAAATTGCATTCATCGGCGCGGGGGCAATGGGCGAGGCGATGATCGCCGGACTCATTTCGCAAAAACTCATCGCGCCCGAATCGATCATTGCCGCCGAGCCGCGCGCCGAGCAGGGCGAATTGCTGCGCTCAAAGTATGGGGTACGAGTCGGGAGCGGGAATCGGTTGGCGGCTGAAAAAGCAGACGTGGTGGTGTTGGCGGTCAAGCCTCAGGTTCTGCCTGCGGTGATGAATGATTTGAAGGGTCACATCGCGCCGAATGCGTTAGTTCTTTCAATCATCGCCGGAGCAACCATCAAATTGATATCACAAGGGTTGTTACATTCGAGCGTGGTGCGTTCGATGCCGAACACACCCGCGCAAATCGGCGAGGGCATTACGGTGTGGACGACTTCGCCGGACGTGACCGAGACGCAACGCAAACAGGCAGAGGCGATCTTGGGCGCGTTTGGGCAACAGGTGTTTGTGGGTGACGAAGATTATTTAGATATGGCAACGGCGTTGAGCGGCACGGGTCCGGCTTACGTTTTTCTTTTTATGGAAGCGATGGTGGACGCCGGTGTGCATTTAGGCTTCTCGCGCCAAATTTCTGAGCAGTTAGTTTTGCAAACGATCAAAGGCTCGGCGGAGTATGCCATGAAGTCGCCGCATCATTTGGCGCGGTTGCGTAATCAGGTTACGTCGCCGGGCGGCACGAGCGCCGAGGCGTTATATTATTTAGAGAAGGCAGGTTTTCGCACGGCGATCTCGCGCGCGATCTGGGCGGCGTATCAACGCTCGGTGCAACTCGGCAAGGGCAAGAAGCGAAGCCAGTTAGCCGATGGAGAAGAGAAGTAGAGTAGTCCGACGCGGTTTTGCGAAGCGCGTCGTTTTTTTTTAACCCTCCCGAAGGTTCTAAAACCTTCGGGAGGGTGATGGGAATTATTTTTACACGACTCCAAAGAGTTCTGAACAACTTTTGAACATCTCACCTTTATCCTTGCCACAATTCAAAACGATAAAGGAGATTGATTATGACCACAAATTTGAGAATCATTTTAGTTTTAGGGTTGTTGTTAGCGGCATGTTCGTCCACGGCGGTTGCCGCGCAAGGCGCAATGACGACGCAAGGGCAACAGGCGCAAGTGAGCAGCGTGGAGTCGGATGGCATTGACCTGACGAAGCTGCCCATCGGCGATGGCAAGTATTCTACAAGCCCGAAGCAGGGTTATGTTTTCTCTTGCATCACCAGTTTTGTTAACCCGAATCAAGCGGGCGCGCGGGCAACGGGTGCGTGGTACAACGCCGCCGCAGGCACGTATGATCTGACGATCAAGCCAACGGTGGATGGGCAGGTCTCGTGGCCCAGTCAGTTCACCATCTCGCTGCAAGGCAACAACCGCGTCATCACCGGCAACGATCTGCCCACTCACACAACGGGTCAATATCCGGTCAGCCGCAGCGACGATGCTTTCCAATATGATGGCAACCCCAACTCGATCAAATCGCAAACCATGCAGTTGACTCTGCCTGCCACTCCCACGATCAACGCTCAACCAACGTGCGTCGGCGGCACTGTAGGCGTGATGCTGACCGGGTCGTACATCTTCAGCGCGTTTGATGCGGGCGGGCGCGACGCGGTAGCGCACGAACTCCAAGACGCTTGCGGTGGACATCCGCAACAAGCGGGCGTGTATCACTATCACAGCCTCAGCCCGTGTGCGACTGATGCCGCGTTGGGTCACTCGGCGCTCGTCGGTTATGCTTTGGACGGTTTCGGAATTTATGGGCATCATGGCGAAAACAACCTAGCGTTGACGAATGCCGATTTAGATGTGTGTCACGGGCACACGCACGAGATCGAATGGGATGGCAAGACGGTTGAGATGTATCACTATCATGCCACCGCAGAATTTCCTTACACGGTCAGTTGCTTTCGCGGCAGCGCGGTTAGAATGAATATCGGCGGCGCGCAGCAAGGTGGCGCAAACGCGCAACAACCAGGTGGCAGCCAGACAAACGGTGGCGGTCAACCCGGCGCTGGCGTGCCGCCGACTCGCCCCAATCCTGTTCGCCCTCAACGACCTTAATCATCACCCGTAATTTGCAACCCGCTTTCACTCTGAAGGCGGGTTGTTTTTATTGAACACGATCCAAAAACTTTCTGAACAGTTTCTGAACAGTTTACTGCGATGATCCATTTACTTTGAAAGGAGATAACGCCATGAAAACTTTTTCTTTCTTCAAAACTTTTTTTGTAGTGTGGTTGCTACTGTTGACTGCTTGCGCGCCTCTCACATCGCCTGCTGTGGTGACAGTGGTGGTGACGGCGACTCAACCCAAACCTGTTGCGGCGACACAGCCCACTATCACTCAACAGAGTCAATCTACTGTTGTGGCTTCTGCAACGGCAAACGCGGCAACTCAATTGAGTTACCCAATCGTGGATACGGCGCAAGGCAAATGCTACAACGCCAACGCCGAAGCGGCTTGCCCGTCGTCGGGATCATTAATGGGGCAAGATGGGCAGTATGCGGGCGCGGCTCCGCGCTACAAGGATAACGGCGATGGCGCGATCTCTGATTTGGTGACGGGCTTGATGTGGCAAAAAGATCCCGGCAGCAAAGTTACTTTGGCGCAAGCCACTTCCGGGGCGGCGTCACTTAAACTTGGCGGCTACGCCGATTGGCGAGTGCCGAACATCAAAGAACTTTATTCGCTTATTCTCTTTGATGGATTGGATGTGAGCGCGTGCATGGGTGGCGGCGCGTGCCAAGCCACGCCGTTTGTGGACACAACCTATTTTGTCTTTCAATATGGAAACACGGCAAACGGCGAGCGGGTGATTGACGCGCAATTTTGGTCAAGCACAAAATATGTTTCAACAACGATGGGCGGCGACGCCACGATCTTCGGAGTCAATTTTGCCGATGGGCGCATCAAAGGGTATCCGCTGATGCAGCCCGGCAACCGCAGCGCGAGCAACACGCAGTTTATCCGCTACGTGCGCGGCAATGCAAACTACGGAGTCAATAAATTTTTAGACAACGGCAATGGCACGATCACCGATCAGGCGACGGGCTTGATGTGGATGAAAGCCGATAGTGGCAAAGGCCTGAACTGGGGAGACTCGCTCGGCTATTGCGAAGACCTGAACGCCAACGGTTATAGCGATTGGCGCTTGCCCAATGCCAAAGAATTGCAAAGCATTGTGGATTACACGCGCTCACCAGCCACAACGCAATCGGCGGCGATAGATTCAATCTTCAGCGTCAGTTCGATCAAAGACGAAGGCGGCAAGACCAACTATCCTTTTTATTGGACAAGCACCACGCACGCCACATCAAACGGCAACGCCGGTTTGGCAGTCTACATTGCCTTTGGTGAAGCACTTGGTTACATAAGTTCGCCCAACGGCGACAAACGGTTGTTGGATGTGCATGGCGCGGGCGCGCAGCGTAGTGACCCGAAGAGCGGTAACGCATCATCGTCTATATATGCTCAAGGGCATGGACCTCAAGGCGATGTTGTTCGCATTACCAATTACGCGCGTTGCGCGCGCGCCGGCGGCGTCACCTTTGCGCCTAATGGCAACCCAAGCGCATCGCGCCCCAGCGTCACTCTGCAATCGAGTGGCAACATGCAATCACCGCAACAAGGGGGTGGGCAACAACCCGGTGGCGGCGGGCAACAACCGAGCGGCACGCGACCCAGTGGTCCACCGCCTGGCGGTAGCCCGCCTCCGCCGCGCCCCTAATATCAAAACCCTTCGTAAAAAATATTTCAAAGCGTTTCTTTACTACACATAACTCAAACTTCTTCTGAACAGCTTTTGAACAACTACCAACTAGATTATTAGATGAAAAGGAGATTCTCAATTATGGTGACACTCTCTCAAATCACTCGAAAAGGTTTTGTGGTGTTTGTCTTAGGCATTTTATTCTCTCTCTCTTTGTAGTAGTTTCAACTGCAAAAGCACAAGGTGGTCAACCTGGT
>JACRLA010000223.1 GCA_016215145.1 Chloroflexota bacterium | reverse complement strand
GAGCGAAGGAGAACTGCGCGCGCTGTTCTCGGCAATGCACGATGTGGTGATCGTCTATGATCGGCAAGGACGTTATCTCAGTATCGCGCCGACGGATGTCTCTCTCCTCTACAAACCACCCTCTGAGATACTCGGCAAGACGATGCACGAAGTGTTGCCGCCATCTCAAGCCGACTTGATCGTCGAACATATCCGCCGCGCTCTCGATACCCAGCAGACTGTCAATTTGGATTACAGCCTCACCATCGGCGGGCGTGAAGTATGGTTTGCCGCATCGATCTCGTCTTCAATAAACGACACGGCGATTCTGGTGGCGCATGACATCACAGAGCGCAAGCAGGCAGAAGAAGAAATCTATCAACGCGCAGATGATTTGGCCTTGATCAACATGCTGAACGCCGTCACCAATCAGGGACTGGAACTCAAAGAGATCGTTATATTGATGTCCAAAGAGATCCGCCGCATTTTCAACTGCATAGGGGCAACCACCGCTTTCCCTGACGCGGATCACACGCATCTGATCCCTCAACACGTAGACTTTCCTTCCTCACTAAGCATCCCGGTTGAAAAATTGATCGGCGCGAGCGTAGCCTCACTGCCTTTGAGAATTCCGTTGACAGGTGAGGGTCAGTTTGCCCGGGTAGCGCGTGCAGGCACGCCAGCGATTTTCCATGACGCCGAGACAATTAAATCGGCTTTTGCTGAACATACGGATAACCCGCTGCTCAAGCGTTTGGTTTCCCCCGTCTTTGAGATCACAGGCATTCGCTCCATGATGTTGATACCCTTGGTCTCAGAGAGGCAGGTCATCGGTTTTCTCCACATTTCGCGCGCCGAACAATTTACAGAATCCGATCTGAATCGTGTTCAGGTGATCGCCGGACAACTGACAACGGCGATTGGGCGCAGACGCGCAGAGGAGTTGCTGCAAGAGAGTCAGAAACGATACGAACTGGCAATACGGGCTACCAATGAGGGCATCTGGGAATGGAATCTTGTAACGAACCAAGTCTACAACTCGCCGCGTTGGAAGAGCATCCTCGGGTTCGAGGATCACGAGCTCCCCAACAAGAGAGGGGAATTAGAAAAGCGTTTGCATCCTGAAGACCGCGAGCAGGCGGCGACAATGATGCAAGCCTATCTGGATGGGCGTGTGCCAAACTTTGAATTGGAATTCCGCGCACAACACAAGGATGGGTCGTATCGCTGGATTCAATCACGCGCCATCGCCGTCCGTGATGCTAACGGCAAACCCGTGCAAATAGTCGGGTCACACACCGATATTACCGAACGCAAGCGAGCCGAGTCAAAATTCAGCGGCTTGTTAGAGTCGGCGCCAGACGCCATGGTGGTTGTGGATCAGCAAGGAAGAATTGCCATGATCAATAAGCAGACGGAAACGATGTTCGGCTATCACCGGGAAGAACTGCTTGGGCAATCCGTGGAAGTGATCATCCCCGAACGTTTTCGTGGCACGCACCCTGCACACCGCTCTGCCTATTCTCAATCGCCAAACGTTCGTGCCATGGGCGTCGGAGTAGAACTCAGCGCGCGCCGAAAAGACGGTAGCGAATTTCCGGTAGAGATCAGCCTCAGTCCATTAGAAACAGCAGAGGGTTTGTTGATCACTGCCGCTGTGCGCAACATCACCGAGCGTAAGCAGGCGGAAGAACAATTGCGATCTCGCACCGAAGAACTCTCTGCCCTGTTCTCACTCTCGACGCAACTGCGCCAAGCGGGAACCGCCGCCGAGATGTATCCGATCATATTGCGTGAAGCGCGTCAATTGCTCAAAGCAGATTTCACCATTGTCTTTGCCGATGGAAGCATGACATCAAACATGGGGCGCTCGTTCAAACTTGGCAAGGGCATCAGCAGCATCGTATTGCGAACACGCCAACCCTATATCACCTCAGATTATTCAAACGATCCCCATCATCTGACCACCATGCAGAACACCGACGAAGTCGGACCTGCCGTGTTCGTCCCACTGCACTCGGAATTGGAATTGGTGGGCGCGCTGATGGTGGGGCGTCAACGAAGCGAGAGCGCGCAACCTTTCTCACCGGCGGAGGTGCATTTGCTCACTGCCATTGGCGAGATGGTCGGCAATGCTTTGCGCCGCGTGCATCTCTTTGAAGATGCCGAGCGCCGTTTGAAACGGACGGAGGCTTTGCGCGCTATTGATACTGCTATCTCTTCCAGCACCGATCTACAGTTCACTCTCAAGACAGCATTGGATCAAGTGATAACAGAATTGGGCGTGGACGCCGCCAGCGTGTTATTGCTCAACCCTTCAACCCTTACATTGAAATACACGATCGGGCACGGCTTCCGCTCTAACGCTTACAGCCGCACCCAAGTCCGTTTAGGCGAAGGGCAAGCGGGCAAAGCCGCGTTGGATCGTCAGATCGTCGCGCATCCCGACTTCACGTTGAACAAGCCTTTTTTCGTCATGCCCGAATTGATAGTAGGCGAAAATTTTTCCGCCTACTATGCCGTGCCGCTTATTGCCAAAGGTTTTGTCAAAGGCGTGCTAGAAATTTTCCATCGCGCGCCGCTGCACCCCGATAACGAATGGTTGAACTTTTTAGAGACGCTTGGCGGGCAAATCGCCATCGCTATTGATAGCGCCACGATGTTCAACGATCTGCATCGATCTAATATCGAGCTAAAGACGGCTTACGATGCGACGATTGAAGGCTGGTCGCGCGCACTCGACTTGCGCGACAAAGAAACCGAAGGGCATACACAACGTGTGACTGAGATGACCATGCGCCTGGCGCGCGCGATGGGTTTGGGCGACGAGGAATTGATGCACATCCATCGCGGCGCGTTGCTGCACGATATGGGCAAGATGGGCGTGCCCGATGGCATCTTGCTCAAACCCGATAAACTGACGGACGAGGAATGGGTTCGTATGAAGCAGCATCCGCAATTTGCTCACGACATGCTCGCTCCCATTCCCTTTCTCAAATCGGCGTTGGACATTCCCTATTGCCATCACGAAAAATGGGACGGCACAGGGTACCCGCGCGGATTGAAAGGCGAACAGATTCCGCTCGCGGCGCGCATCTTTGCCATTGTAGATGTGTGGGACGCCTTGCGCTCGGATCGTCCTTATCGTCAAGGGTGGAGCGAAACGAAAGTGCGCGAACACATTCGCGCCAACAGCGGCACACATTTCGATCCGCAAGTGGTCGAGGCGTTTATGAGGATGTTGGACGAGAAATAATTGCCTCACCCCCTGCCCCCTCTCCTGATGACGAACACCAAAGGCGTCATCAGGAGAGGGGGAATGATTCTCATCTATACAACTCTCAACTTTCCATCACAAAAATTTATAACGGGCTAGACCCGAAGGGTTTTATAAACCCTTCGGGTCTTATCTTGTTGATAAGAGGCTTTGACTTCTATCAAATAATCATATTACATCCGACACTCACACACTGACTGCCAGTCAGTGCAAGATGGTTAAGCAGAGTCACAAAAATAATTTCCGCGTTTCAAGACAGACCCGAAGGGTTTTATAAACCCTTCGGGTCTTGGTGCGGCGGCTACGATGTGTGCATTCAAAAACATCCCAAGTCATTTTAATCACGCGATCTCAACTCACGGTAGTTGAGATCGTTTTATTTTCGTTCAGACCTTCAAGGTCTCAAAGACCTTGAAGGTCTTGGAACAGGAGGTGCGCTTTGGAAGAAATCACGGTCTCGATCCCCGACACGGTCAAACCCAAATTAAGATTCTTGGAAGAAGTGAGCGCGGCAACACCCGGCGTCTCGCGTTTGGAAATGTGCATCCAGTGTGGCACATGCGGCGGCTCCTGCCCCTCGGGGGCGGATATGGATCACACGCCGCGCGCCTTGTTCGCCATGATCCGCGCCGGGATGCGTGATGACGTGTTGCAGAGTAACGCGCCGTGGTATTGCGTCTCGTGTTACTACTGCATGGTGCGCTGCCCGCAAGAAGTTCATGTGACCGATCTCATGTACACCCTCAAGCGCATGGCAATCCGCGAGGGCTACACCGACCACGAAGCCGCGCCCGACTTCTCACAAACGTTCATCGGTTATGTCGAACAGTATGGGCGCAGTTTTGAACTGGGGCTTGCCACTCGCTTTCACCTTGCTCATTCCCCTCTACGCAAAGTAGGTATCGGCACACTTGCCTTAGATATGTTCGCCCGTGATCGACTCTCTTTTGTGCCGACGCGCATTAAAGGCATGGATGGACTACACGCGATCCTCGAAAAAGCAAAAGCGATCACCCGCGACGCTGAATTGACAGGAGGCACGCAACTATTATGAAATACGGATACTACCCCGGCTGCTCATTAGAACGTAACGCTGCCGCTTACGATATTTCGACTCGCGCTGTGGCGCGGACTCTGGGCTTTGAGCTGGATGAGCTCGACGACTGGAACTGCTGCGGCGCAACCGAGTACATCGCCATCAACAAACTCGCCGCCTATTCACTCATCGGGCGAAATCTGGCACTCGCCCAGCAACAATTCCACGCCAACGGCAATGGGCATCTGGCGGCAGATGGTCGAGCGCAGCTCATCGCTCCGTGCAGTGCGTGTTTCCTCAACCTGCGTAAAGCAGATCGCTATCTGCAAGAAGATGCAAAACTGCGCGACACAACAAATGAGGCGCTGGCTGCCGGAGGGCTGCACTACGATCCCGGCACTGTCTTCGTGCGCCATTTGCTTGAGATGATCGTCAACGACGTGGGTTATGACGAAGTCAAACGCCACGTCACTAAACCGCTCAACGGTTTGCGCGTTGCATCGTACTATGGCTGCTTACTGGTGCGCCCGCGACTCGGCGGTGAACTCTCCGACGCGGAATACCCCACGGAACTGGAATCGCTGACGAAAACCCTTGGCGCCGAAGTCGTGGACTTTCCTCTGAAGACACACTGCTGTGGCGGGCATATGACTCAAATCTCGGCAGAGGTGGCTTACGAACTCATTCGCCGTCTGCTGCAAAACGCCACCGAATATCGCGCCGATGTCATCGTGACGATCTGCCCGATGTGTCAGTTGAATTTAGACGCTTATCAGACTCGCGTTAACCAGCACTTCGGCACCAACTTCAATTTACCGATCTTGTACTTCACCCAGCTCATGGGTTTAGCCTTCGGCTTAGAACCTAAGACGCTCGGTTTTGGCAAAGAGATCGTCAGCGCCGAGAATGCGCTGATCAAGATTCAACGATCCCCAGAATCTGCGGCAGCCCCCGCACCCTCCCGACCGCGTAAGAAGAAGGAAGAAGGCTTGCCCATGCCGCGTATGCCCGAAGACGAGGAGGTAACAGCATGAGCGACGAACTGAATCTCGAAAACGCCGAGGAACGAATCGGCGTGTATATCTGTCACTGCGGCACCAACATCGCCGGAACAGTGGACGTTGCCGAAGTGCGCGAATGGGCGGAGAAACGATTGAAGAGTCGCGGCGTGGTGTTAGCCCGCGATTACAAATTCATGTGTTCGAGTTTGGGGCAAGAGTTGATCGAGAAAGACATCACGGAGAATCGATTGACTCGCGTCGTCGTCGCCGCCTGCTCGCCGCACTTGCACGAAAATACTTTTCGCACGGCGTGTAAACGCGCTGGACTGAATCCGTATCTATGCGAACTCGTTTCGATCCGAGAGCAAGTGTCGTGGGTGCATACCGATAAGCACGCCGCCACCGATAAGGCAAAAGCCGTTTTATCGGGCGGGGTTGAACGAGTACGCCATCACCAGCCGCTCGAACCACTGCGCGTCCCGATTCATCCAGCCACACTGGTGGTTGGCGGCGGCATCGCCGGAATCCAAACCGCGTTAGAGATCGCCGACGCCGGACGGCGAGTCTATCTTGTCGAGCGTGAGCCATCCATCGGCGGGCACATGTCGCAATTCGATAAAACATTTCCGACTCTCGATTGCTCTGCCTGCATCCTCACCCCGAAGATGGTCTCAGCCGGAATGCATCCCAACATCACCTTGATGACGTGGAGCGAAGTGACGAAGGTGGATGGTTACGTTGGAAATTTTGCCGTGACCATTAAGCAAAAAGCGCGCTGCGTGAAAACTGATCTGTGCACCGGCTGCGGCATCTGCCAAGAGAAGTGTCCGAAGAAAGTGATTGACGAAGTGTACGAAGCCGGACTGGGTTATCGCAAAGCGGTGTATACGCCGTTCCCGCAAGCGGTGCCAAAGTTTCCGGTGATTGACAAACCCAACTGCACCTACTTCCAAAAAGGAACGTGCAAAGCCTGTGAGAAGTTCTGCCCGACGAATGCCATTGACTTTAATCAACAAGATGAATTGATCACGGTGGAAGTGGGCAACATTGTGTTAGCGACGGGCTACGATCTTTTTGATGCGCGCCGCATCCCGCACTATGGCTACGGACGACTCGCCAACGTGTTCACCAGTTTGGAGTTTGAACGACTGACCAACGCCGCCGGTCCGACGAATGGCAACATCGTGCTGCGCGATGGCAAGACGACTCCGAAAGTAGTAGGCATTGTGCACTGCGTCGGAAGTCGAGATCGCAATTACAACAATTATTGTTCGGCGATTTGTTGTATGCAGAGTCTCAAGTTCGCCCACTTGGTTAAAGAGCGCACGGGTGCGACGGTCTACAACTTCTACATTGATATGCGTACAGCGGCAAAAGCCTACGACGAGTTTTATCAGCGCGTGCTGGAAGAAGGCACGTTGTTCGTGCGCGGGCGCGTTGCCGAAGTGACCGACGCCGCGCGCTTGCCCGGCGAAGAGGGCAAGTTGATCATTCAAGTAGAAGATACGCTCGCCGGAAAGCAGCGCCGCATTCCGGTGGATATGGTGGTTCTGTCTGCCGGTTTGCAATCGCGTCACGATTCAAAAGAGGTCGCCAAATTGTTTGGCATCTCGTGCAGCGCCGATGCCTGGTTCATCGAGAAGCATCCCAAACTCGATCCCGTTTCAACCATGACCGACGGCGTGTTCATCGCCGGATGCTGCACCGGACCGAAAGATATTCCCAACAGCGTCTCGCAAGGCGCGGCGGCGGCGGCGCGCGTGTTGACCTACATTGATCGCGGCGAGATTACGTTGGAGCCGGTGCGCGCCAGCATCAACGAAATGAAATGCTCCGGCTGCCGCATTTGCAACAACCTCTGCCCATTCAACGCGATTCTCTTCCACGCAGATCGCATGGTGTCAGAAGTGAACGCCGCGTTGTGTCAAGGCTGCGGCACTTGTGTGGCGGCGTGTCCGGCAGGCGCCATCAGTGGCACCGGGTTCAGCAACGAACAGATCATGTCGCAGATCGAAGGGCTGTTGTTGTTGAATTTGAATGGAGCGCGAGAAAAGGAACTGGCATACGCCTAATTACTAATTACCAATTACGTAATTAGTAATTGGTAATTGAGGAGATAAGTATGAGCGAAACTTTTGAGCCTGTCATCATCGGCTTCACCTGTAACTGGTGCAGTTATCGCGCGGCAGATTTAGCCGGGACGGCGCGGGTGAAGTATGCGCCGAATGTGCGGTTGATCCGCATGATGTGTTCCGGACGCCTCGACCCAACCTTTGTGATGAAAGCCCTCTCAGGGGGCGCCGACGGTGTGCTTATTACCGGCTGTCATCCGGGCGAGTGCCACTACATTGAACAGAACTACAAAGCTCTACGGCGATTTATTTTGTTGAAGCGCACGTTGACTCAAATGGGAATCGAGCCGGGGCGGATCAAACTGGTGTGGGCAAGCGCGGCAGAGGGCGTGAAGCTCGCCGAAGAGATCAGCAAGATGGTAGAAGAAGTGCGGGCGTTGGGTCCGTTGAATTGGAATGGACACGATCAGACCTTCGAGGTCTTTGAGACCTCGAAGGTCTCGGAACTGGAGGCGGCATGAGCGCTAAACCCAAATTCGCTATGTACTGGGCGGCGTCGTGCGGCGGATGCGAGATCGCCGTGTTGAACATCCACGAAAAAATTTTAGACGTGGACGCCAACTTCGACGTGGTTTTTTGGCCCGTGGCGATGGACGCCAAGTATAAAGATGTCGAAGCGATGGAGGATGAATCGATCCTGCTGACGCTGTTCAACGGCGGCATCCGCAACGATGAAAACGAAAAGATGGCGAAGCTGATGCGCCGCAAATCGAAAATCCTTGTCGCCTTTGGATCGTGCGCTTGTGAGGGCTGCATCCCCGGGCTCGCCAACTTCAGCAACGTGGATGAGATCATTCATACCGCTTTCCACACTCTCACCACCGACAACGGCAGCGAAATTAAATTGCAAACACGCTATCCCGCGCCCGAAGGCGAGATACACATCCCGAACTTGTTACCGCGATTGAAGACGCTTGAACAAGTGGTGAAAGTGGATTACTTCATG
>JACRLA010000222.1 GCA_016215145.1 Chloroflexota bacterium | reverse complement strand
TCAGTATATCAAATACGAGAAGACAGACGGACGGGCGACGATCACTTTCAATCGTCCGAGTGTTTATAACGCCATCAACTACGGCATCTTGCGCGAGATGAACGCCGCGCTGAAAGATGCGAGTTGGGATGATGCCGTCGGCGTTCTGGTTCTGACGGGCGCAGGTGATAAAGCGTTTTCAACCGGTGCAGATTTAAATGAACAAGAAGAATTTTTAAAACGCCCGCGTGATTATTGGAAGTGGATGGGCGAATTTATTGAAGTGCATGAGCGATTGCGGAATCTGGGCAAGCCTTCGGTGGCGCGATTAAACGGAATCGTCGTCGGTGGCGGCAACGAATTTAATATGAGCTGTGATCTGGCGGTGGCTGCCGACGATATTTACATCCGCCAAGTGGTCACCAGTCATGGCAGTGTGGCGTTGGCGGGTGCGACGCAGTTTCTTCCGTTGATGGTAGGCGACCGCCGCGCGCGCGAAATTCTTTTGCTCAACGAACAGATTCCGGCGGCGAAGGCGTTGGAGTGGGGCTTGGTGAATTACGTTGTGCCGCGCGATCAACTGGATGAAGCTGTTGATCTCCTCGTCAAAAAACTCTTGGCGAAATTCCCCGAAAAGACTCGTTACACAATTCAACAACTTAACTACTGGCGCAATCTCAGTTGGCACAGCACCATCGGTCACGGGCGCGATTGGTTAGCGATTCACAACACCAGCCCCGAAACGTGGGAAGGGGTGAACGCCTTCCGCGAAAAGCGCAAACCGAACTACGCCAAGATTCGCGCCCGTTGGGCAGATGATAATGCGCCGGAATGGGTGAGCGGCAAGATGCCGGAAGTGAAAAAGGATGCTCGTTTGAAGACGAAGAAGAGAAAGTGATGCGTGAAGAGTGATGCGTGATACGTGGTGCGTCATTGCGAGCGTACTTTGCGAAGCAATCTCGTTCGTGCTTGAGATTGCTTCGGCGCGAAAAGCACGCGCCTCGCAATGACGGCGTGAATGTTCTGCAAAACAATCCATGAGCAATTTGAACTTACTCCTTGATCGCGCGCGGCGTCATCCTTTTCTAATCGCGTCCCTCGCGCTCGTCGCCGCGCATATTATTTTGCGTTTTGCTTCGGCGCAATTAGAGCCGCGACTCGAATCTGTTTTTGGAATCTTTCCTATTACTCAACGTTGGGGCGCGATGAGTTGGCTGTGGGGATTTAGAAGCACTGCGCCGCTGTACCTCTCGCGTTGGGTTGTGGTGTTGGGGGTAACGTTGGCGGTAGCCGTTGGCGCGACGCGCGCCATGCGGCAAAACGTGTGGGCAAGGTGGATCGATCCGCTTTCGACGCGCAATCGTTTTCTATTGTTTGCGGCGATCACATTTCTCTTCGCCGCTTTCTTTTGGCTGATGCGTTTGAAGATCGCCTGGGGCGATTACGCTCGCTACACCGATTACATGCTGCGCGGCTTACAACCGGGGCAAACGTCAAATCCAAACTCGCCGACGATTCTTTTTATGAGCTCGCCACTCGGCACCACTTTGTTTTACATCGTGTGGCGAATCTTGAATCCGTTCGGTTGGTCGCCCGAAGAGACAGTGGCGATGTCGAATGTGATCGCCGGCGCGATCTACGTGTTCTCATTGTTGATCTTGGTTCATCAGTGGAAGACGACTCGGCGTGTTGCCGTCTTTGCTGTGTTGGCATCGCTCCCCGCCGTCACCATGTTCTTCGGCTACATTGAAGTCACCCCGTTGAGCGCGGCGCTGAGCGTGACTTACTTTGCAATCGCGCAGTCGTGGCTAGATAAACCCGCGCTCGCTAAATCACTCGGCGCATCACTCGTGTTAGGTCTTGCCTTTACATCGCACGGCTGGGCAGGTGTGTTGTTGCCGTCTTTAATTTTTCTTCTTCTGGTGCGTCCCGCCTCATCGCGCCTCGTTCAATGGATTGGCTCTCTTGCGTTGTTTGCGCTTCCATCTCTTGTGTTTCGTATCGCGGCAACGCTCCGACCCGATTGGGTGTACGGTCCCGCCAATGGCGACTCGGGTAATTTTCAATTTGCAATTTTCACGCAAGGGTTATCGGCGGTGTTCCGCGATGAGTGTTTGACAGCGCAATTTCCGAATCTTTGTTATCGCTTGCTCTCTCCGCATCAGTTTGTAGATGTTGCCAGTTTCATCTCGCGCATGTCGCCCGTGTTGTTTGCGTTGGTGTTGATCGCGTTGTTTAAGACTTCCGAAGTCGCACACACCGCGAAGACTTCGGAAGTCTGGCGTACGGCATTCTTCTGGATTCTCGTTACGATCTTCAGCGCCGCCTTCTTGTTCTATTGGCCTCCGGCATTCGGCTTAGAGCATGATTGGGATTTGTACGCCCCAAGTGTGATCGCGGTGACTATCGCCATTGGCGGCATCACCGCGAATCTGCCGCCAGCGTTTTGGGATCGTGCCGATGTCCGCTATTCGCTCGCCGTTCTTTTTTCGTGGAACGTTGCGGGGATGCTGGAACACGCTTTGTATCTGCAAGCGTGGTTGTTCCGTGAAGTGATTCTAAAAATTTTTACGTGAGGTGATTATGGAAAACATTATTGTCGAAAAAAAACCAAACGGTGTGGGCTTGATTCAATTCAACCGCCCCAAAGTGATGAACGCCCTCAGCCACGCTACGATGAATGAAGTGGTGGACGGGCTGACTCAATTTCAAGGGGATGCCGACGTGCGCGCGGTTATCATCACCGGCAACGAGCGGGCGTTTGCGGCGGGCGCCGACATCGCCGAGTTTCAAAACAAAACCCCCATTGATATGTTGACCGCCTATCGTTTTCATCAATACGAATTCATTCGCAAATATCCCAAGCCGATCATCGCCGCCGTGAGTGGTTGGTGTTTGGGCGGCGGCTGCGAGTTGGCGATGATCTGCGACATGATCGTGGCGAGTGACAGCGCGAAGTTTGGTCAACCGGAAATTAATTTAGGTTTGATTCCGGGAGCGGGCGGCACGCAGCGATTGGCGCGCGCGGTTGGCAAGGCTCTTGCGATGGAAATGATCCTTGCCGATAGAAAGATCACGGCGCAAGAGGCGTATCAATTCGGCTTGGTGAATCAGGTTGCGCCGGTGGAATTGTATTTGGAGCGAGCGATCCAGTTGGCGGAGAAAGTTGCGTCCATGTCGCCGTTGGCGGCGTCACTGGCGAAAGAGGCGGTGTTGAAGGTGTATGAGCTTCCGCTCGACGATGGACTCGAATACGAGCGCAAGAATTTCTATCTGCTCTTTAGCTCGCACGATAAAGAAGAGGGCGTTTCTGCTTTTCTTGAGAAGCGGAAACCGCAATGGACTGGCAAGTAAAACATTGCCGCGAATTTCGCAAATGACCGCGAATTGATTTTTTAATTCGTGTTATTCGTGTAATTCGTGGC